>NZ_JBEUPA010000015.1:0-92681 GCF_040492065.1 Actinomadura sp. NPDC000929
CACGAAGTCTGATCGCCGGCCATTCCCGGAACGGGGAGCGGGACGGGCGCGACGCCGCGGCGCAGCCCGGCGAGCATCAGGACGGCGGCGAGGGTGATGCCGGCGGCGTTCGCGGCGGCCAGCGCGAGCGTCCCGGCGGACGCGGCGAACGCGCCGCCGATCGCCGCCGTGACGGCCAGCCCCGCGGCGAGCACGGCCGCCGGGCGCCAGGTCGGCTTCTTCTGCGCGAAGAACGCGCGGGCGGCGAGGCCGACGGCCATCTGCCCCCACAGGCCGAGCGCGTACACGCGCAGGATGGCCGCGGTGCTCGCGGTGTCGGCGGACGTGAACTCGCCGTGCTCGAACAGGACCCCGATGACGACCGGGGCGAACGCGACCAGGAACGCGGTCGCGGCCAGCACCATCGCGCTCGCGACGGCGAGGTCCTGCCGGATGCGGCGGGCGACCTGCGCGGTGTCGCCGTCCGCCGACGCGCGGGCGAGCCTCGGGAACGTCACCGTCACGATCAGCAGCGACAGCACCATCGGCACCTGCGCGACCTTCTGCGCGTAGTTCAGGTGCGAGATCGACCCGGCGGCCAGCCCGGCCCCGATGAACCGCTCCACGAACACCTGCGACTGCCGCGTGACCGTGTAGACGACGATGGGGGCGATGGCCGCCAGGCCGAGCCGCACGTCCACGCTCCCGGACGGCGCCGCGTCCGGTCCCGCGGGCGCGTCCCGCAGGCAGCGCAGGAAAGCCGGGAGCTGCACCGCGACCATCAGGAAGCTGCCGCAGGCGACCCCGACCGCCGCGCTGGTGACGCCGACGGCGCCGGACAGGCCCGCGATCAGCGCGAGGATGCCGACGTTGTAGGCGAGGTAGATGGCGGCCGGCGGCCCGAACCGGTGGTGGGCGCGCAGCGTCGCGCTCATGAAGCCCGCGACGCCGAACGTGACGACGGTGACCGCGGTCAGCCGGACGCACTGGACGGCCGGGCCCTGCTCGGAGAGGCCGGGCGCGAGGACGTCCACCACGGTGGGCGCCGCGACGGCGAGCGCACCGGTGATGACCGACAGGCCGAGCACCATGCGCGGCAGGGCCGTGCCGACGAGGGGGCGCAGGCCGTCCCCGCGCGCGAGGAGCCGCGTGACGACGGGGACCATGAGCAGCGCCATGGCGTCCTCGATCAGCAGCGGCGAGACGGTCTCGGGGATCGTCCAGGCCACGAGGAACGCGTCCGTGCTGCCGCTGGCGCCGAACAGGTCCGCCATGACGAGGTCGCGCAGGAACCCCAGCCCGGTGCCCGCCGCGATGAGCACTCCCGACACCATCGCGGCCCGTCCCACGGAACCGCCGGGAGGCCGCCCGCCGCGCCCGGTCACGGCGCGCTCCCGGAGACGCCGGCCGCCCCGAACGCGCGGGCCGCCGTGAGGCCGAGGACGACGCCGACGAGCGCGCACGTGGGCCCGCCCAGGTCCGCGTACAGGAAGTTGATCAGCAGGAAGGCCAGGAGCGCGACGCTCGCCAGCCAGAACGGGTCGCGGGCGTCGCGGCGCCTCCACAGCCCGGCGGCGATCGCGGCGAGCAGCGCGGCGAACCCCGCGAGGCCCACCGCCCCCTGCTCGGACAGGAACAGCAGGTACTCGTTGTGCGGCGACAGCAGCGGCTGCCGCACGTAGCCGTTGACGGGGTCGGCGGTCTCGCTGCCGGACGACAGCTCGATCGTCGCGTAGGTGTCGCGGTAGGCCGGGAAGTTCTTCACCCCGACGCCGGTGACCGGGTGCTCCTCCCAGATCCGGACGGCCGCCGCCCACAGGTTGTAGCGGTCGTCCACGGACTGGTCCGGGTCGCTGACCGAGCCCACCGTCGACTTCGCGCGCTCCACGACGGCCTGGGACCCGCCGCCCACGGCGCCGAGCAGGACGAGCATCAGCGCGCCGCAGCAGGTCAGCACCTTGACGGCCGTCCACCGGTCGAACAGCACCAGGGTCAGCAGAGCGGCGGCGCCGAGCGCGATCCACGTCCCGCGGCTGAGCGCGAGCGCCAGCGCCGCGCCCATGACGGCGATCCCGGCGAGCGCGGACGGGACGGCGGCGGCGCCGTGCCGGGGCGCCGTCAGCGCGAACGCGGTCAGCACGAGGAACGCGAACCCGACGACGACCGACATGGCCATCACGTCGAGCGCGCCGAACGTCCCGACCGCGCGGATGTTCTGGCCGCCCATCGACGCGCCGTTCCCGGTGACCGCCTGCCAGATCCCGTACACCGCCTCCGCGAGGCCGAGGCCGAGCACCGCCCAGCAGACGGTGGCGAGGTCGCGCCGGTCCCGGACGAGCACGACCACGGCGAGCGGCACCAGCACGAAGACCTGAAGGTCGCGGACGAACCCGGCGAGGCTGGTCCCGATGTCGGCCGAGTGCACGGTGCTGATCCCGAGCGCCGCGACCAGCGGCCCGAACGCCGGCAGCGCCCGGCGCGGCAGCCGCGCCCGGCCCGTGGCGAGCATCCCGGCCGCGACCAGCACGAGCACGGCGCTGGCGACGTCCCCGGCCGTGACCTGCGTGCCGGCCCCGGGCGCCTGCGCGCCGGGCGGGATCCCGGCGCACGCCACGGTCGCCGCGACGAGCAGGCTCGGGCGCCTCGGCAGCGGCCTCGCGAGGAGCGGAGCGGCGGCGTAGGTCGTCATGCGGGGTCCCGGAAGAGCATCGCCCGCGCCGTCAGCAGCAGGATCCTCAGGTCGCCGGTGAACGACCAGTGGTCGATGTAGTGGTTGTCGAGCCTCGCCCGCAGCTCGATGGACGTGTCGCCCCGGAACCCGTGGATCTGCGCCCAGCCCGTCATCCCGGCCGGGACGCGGTGCCGCGCCGCGTAGCCGGGGCAGGTCCGGGAGAACTGCTCCACGAAGTGCGGCCGCTCCGGGCGCGGGCCGACGAGGCTCATGTCGCCGCGGATGACGTTCCACAGCTGCGGGAGCTCGTCCAGGGACGTGGCGCGCAGGAACCGGCCGACCCGCCCCATCCGCTCGTCGTCCTTGACCGTCCAGCGGGTGTCGGCCTCCCGCTCGTCCGCGGGCTTCAGCGTCCGGAACTTCAGCAGGACGAACTCCTCGCCGCCGAGCCCGATCCGCCGCTGCCGGAACAGCACGCCGGGACCGCCCTCGGACCGGACGGCGACCGCGCACGCCGCGAGCACCGGCAGCGCGAGCAGGAGGACCAGGACCGCCACGACGACGTCGAGGACCCGCTTGGCGCGGCGGGCCGCCGGGGCGCGCAGCCCCCACTCGATCCGCGCGCACGGCAGCCCCGCGAGGTACTCGCGCCGCCCCGGCGCCACCGGGACGACGTCCGAGGGCGGCTGGACGAGCAGCGTCTCGCAGGGCAGCGCGAACGACGTCCGCAGCACCGCGTCCAGCCGGTCGGGCCGCACGTCCTCGGCCACGACGACCAGCGTCTCGATCCCGTGCGCCTCGACGAGCGCGGGCAGGTCGGAGGTCTCCCCGAGGACGGGCGCCGCGCCCGGGGGCCCCTCCGGGTCCCCCGCGGACACCTGCCCCGCCACCGCGAGCCCGAGGTCGGCGCGCTCGCGCAGGACGTCGAGCACGTGGGCGGAGGCCCCGCCCGTCCCGACGACCAGCGCGGACCGGGCCCGGGAGCGCCGGGTCCGGTACGTGCGGACCATCGCGTTCGCGCACGCGCGCCCGCTGAGCTGGACCGTCCCGCAGAGGGCCGCCGTCCACAGCCAGGCCGAGGCGTCCGCCCGCAGCAGCGCCGCGATCCCGCAGACGAGCAGCGTGCGGAGGACGAGCGGCGGCGCGTCGGAGAGCAGGGCCGGCGCGCGGCGCGCCCGGTACAGCCCGCCCGCGCCGTTGAGCGCGACGACCGTTAACGCGGCGAGGCCCGGCAGGTCGCCGCCCCCGGTGAGGGACACGGCGACCGCCGTCGCGCAGCCGTCCAGGACGGCGAGGCTCACCGGGAACAGCCCGGCGAGCATCCGCGTCCTTCGCGGGGTGACCGGCCGGCCGCCCGCCGAAAGCAGTTCCGGAGGGGCCGAGCCGGAGTCGACGGAGAAACTCAGCCCCTGGGCTCTCATCGCGCGTCCCCTTCACAGACAAGCACCTTGCGGGGGCCGTCGCTGGCGGCCGGTGATCAGCATCGCACCTGGTCAGAGCACAAATCGCCGCTTTTAACCGGGGCCGCCGCAGTCTTGAAGAGAAGATCGACGGGACGGTCTCCGCGGCCGCGCGCCGGGCCGTGGCCCCAGAAAGATCATGCGAAGTGGCCACCGCATGCGAACCTCTGCGAGACCATGGACGTCTATAGGTGAGTCGGACGCCGAACCCGGCCGTCCCGCCTCCGGGCGGGCCGGAATAAAGGCCGTTCCGCAACCGATCTTGTTGCCGGCCCCGCATCGCGCGGGAACCGGCGGGCTGTTGAGGGAGAACGGTGCGAGGTAAGGCGTTGGTGATGGCGCTCGTCCTGGGCCTGGCGACCGCGTGCGGTGGAAGCAGCGGCGGCGACGGCGGCGGCGGGACGACCACGAAGGGCGACGACGGCGCCCCCCAGTTGACGATCACTCCGGCGGACGGCAGCGGCAAGGCGCGTCCCGACCAGGGCGTCACCGTGACCGCCGCGGGCGGCAAGCTCGGCGACGTCAAGGTGAAGTTGAAGGGCGTCGACGTTCCCGGCGCTCTGTCCGCCGACAAGACCAAGTGGCGCTCGACGTGGACGCTCCAGCCCGGCGGCAGCTACCAGGTGTCGGCCACGGCGACGTCCGACAAGGGCAAGTCCACCACCGCGACGAGCGCGTTCCGCACGATCCGCTCGACCGCGGCGACCCGCGTCAACAACGTCGTGCCCAGCCAGAACGAGACGGTCGGCACCGGCATGCCGGTGTTCGTCCAGTTCAACAAGGCCGTCCCGGAGAAGGCCAAGCCCGCCATCGAGCGCGCCATCGAGATCTCATCGACGACGCCCACCGAGGGCGCCTGGCGCTGGCTGAGCGCGGGCGAGTCCTTCAACGGGCTGCCCTCGGTCGTCTTCCGCCCGAAGCACCCGTGGAAGGCGAACCAGACCGTCACCGTCAAGGTCCACTTCGCGGGCCTGAAGATCGGCGACAACGTCTTCGGCGACCGCGACACGGTCCGCACCTTCAAGATCGGCGACTCCCACGTCGTCAACATCAGCGCCACGACGCACCGCGCCGTCGTGAAGAAGAACGGCCGCACCGTCCGCACCTGGGGCGTGAGCCTCGGCAGCGGCGGCGACGTCCAGGGCGACGGCGTCGACCACCTGCTCACCACCAGCGGCGTCCACCTCACCATGGACCACGTCCGCCTGGAGCGCATGCGCCCGCCCGGCAAGAAGAAGGGCGACCCGGGCTGGTACGACGAGAAGGTCCCGTGGGCGACCCGCATCTCCAACAGCGGCGAGTACATCCACCAGAACATGGACGACCCGACCTGCCTCGGCCGGCGCAACTGCAGCCACGGCTGCGTCCGCTCGCCCTCCAGCGACGCCCAGTGGTTCTTCCACTGGTCCTACCGGGGCGACATCGTCAACATCACCGGCACCAAGCGCAGCCTCCAGTGGACGAACGGCTGGGGCTACTGGCAGCTCCCCTTCTCCAAGTGGACCAGCGGCAGCGCCCTCGGCAAGTCCATCACCACGTCCCACGCCTGACCCGTCCGGGCCACTACCCTTCGTGACCGACAGGTCGCGGGGGGAGTGGCCCGGGTGGCAGCGAGAATCATCCTTCACATCGGCGTGCAGAAGTCGGGCACGACGTTCCTGCAGCAGGTGCTCCAGGCGAACGCCGACGCCCTCGCCAAGGCGGGCGTCCGCTACCCCGTCAGCCCCGACTGGGCCCGGGGGAAGCGGACGGTCGCCAACCACGAGTGGGCGACCTACGGCCTGCTGGGTGCGGAGTTCCCCTGGGTGTCGCACGACCGCGCCTCCGAGGAAGCGACCTCTTGGCGGACGCTGCTGGACGACGTGAAGTCGAGGCCCGGCACCGTCCTCCTCTCGGCCGAGGCCCTTTCGGTCATCCGAACACCCGCGATCCACCGCTTCTTCGACGCGCTGGGCGCCGACGACATCGAGGTCGTGGTCACGGCCCGCAGCCTCGGCTGGGCCCTGCCCTCCCTCTGGCAGCAGCACATCCGCAACGGCCGCTCGGTGAGCTTCGGGACCTACCTGACCGGTCTCGCCAACGAGCGCGAGAAGGGCCGGGACCACATCGAGACGGACCGGTCGGCCCACCTGTGGCGGGCGTTCGACCTGGGCCGCCTGGCCCGACGCTGGTCGGACGCGGGAGCCACCCGCGTCAGCATCGTCACCACTCCGGGCAGGCCGCCGCGCCTCCTGTGGCAACGCTTCGCCGAGGCGATCGGCCTTCTCGCCCTCGCCGAACCGCCCACCATGCCCACCGAACGCGCCCACACCGGCCTGACGGCCCCGGAGACGCTGGTCCTGTCGTCCATGAACGCGGCCATCCGCCAGGCGTCCTGGAGCGGCCAGCACGCCGACTGGATCCGCCAGGCCGTCACGGCCCGCTTCCAGGCCCGCCCCCGACGAGGCGGCAAGGTCGCCACCCCACCCGAATGGCGGGAACGCCTGACGGAGTGGAGCGAGGAGGATCTGGCCGCCCTCCAGGACACACCCGCGCACATAGTCGGCGACCTTGAAGACCTGCGCTACGACCCGTCCGCGGAGACAACGACCCCACCGACCCCAGAGGAAATAGCCCAAGCCGGCGCCGAAGCAGCCATGGCCCTGGCAACGGTGGCTCTCCAGGAAACCCTGATCCAACGGAACATCCGCCGCCTGCGCCACCGCCTCACCACGTAGCCGGAAACAACCGCCCCTTCAGCACGGAATCGACCCGCTCCCCGGCAGCCTTGGCGTCCCCGCACGGGAAGAGGACCCGGCCTCGCTGGACGTCCTGGTAGACCCACGCACCGCCAACGGCCCGCGCCCTCACGACCACGCCCACGTCTTCCGCGACCCCGCTCGCGTACACCCAGAGCAGCGGCGTGGGGAACTCGCGCCCGTACAGCTTCACGCACCGCCACCCAAGCGCCCCGACCGCGAGCGCCAACAGATCCAGATACCGGACGGCTTTCTGCCGCCTCCGCCACCGCCTCAGCACGAGACCCTCGCCCACACCCACTTGCCGGGCGCGGCCCCGGTCACCCCGCACGCGGATGCCAGCGCCTGCACAAGCGGCAACCCCCACCCGCCGGTCCCGTCGTCGTACCCGTCATCCAGCGCCCGAGCGTCCGGCCCCATATCCCCCGGCCCCAACACCGGCCGAGTCACGGGCCTCTCCTCAGACGGATCCCACACAGCCACCAAAACGCCGCGCACCTCCCGCACGCACCTGATCCGGATCTCCCGCTCCCCGGCGACCCGCACGGCATTGGTGACGAGCTCCGCCACGATCAGGAGAACGCTGTCAGCCACCACCCCGAGCCCCCATTCCGAAAGCCGCAACCCGACCACCGTCCGCACCATCCCCGGCACGGTCCGATCAGCAAGGCAACAAATGTCCACCTCGCCCGCATCCACGGCCTCTACCGCCATTTCCACCACCCTCCTTTCTCGGCATTCCGGAGACAAGCGTGACCGCACCGAGTTAATTTCGAAAGGTTCGTACAGCAGATGCAACGACGGAGGAAAGTGAATGAGCCGCGCCGACTTCCTGCGCCCCGACTTCTCGCTCTGGCATCTCATCGCCGTTGAGCTGCGCAGACAGCGCCAGATGCGACGGATCTCCGGAGCCGCCCTGGCCGTCATACTCGACTGCGATCGGTCGACTGTCGCACGCTATGAATCGGGGGACGTCCAGCTCCCCACGGGACGGGCCAGGGTCTTAGATCAAGAATGGGGCCTTCAAAGCCTCTTCGAAAACCTGGTCAAACACGCCAAGAACGCCCGAGACCTGGACTGGTGGGAAACTTTCAAGGAATACGAACGCCGCGCGACCCTCATCAAGACCTACGAGCCCTCGCTGATCCCAGGGCTCCTCCAACGCGAGGCCTACGCCCGCGCCATCTTCACGTCGAGCCGCAGGACGGACGCCGACGAGGCGGTTGCAGAGCGCCTGGCCCGTCAGGAAATCCTCATCCGGCAGAACCCCTGCAAGCTCATGGCCATCCTCGACACCGCGGCAGTGCTGCGCTCCTTCGGCGACGTGGACGTCATGCGCGACCAACTCGGCCACCTTCTCGAAGTCTCCGAGTGGCCGAACGTCTACCTGCGAGTGACCTCGGACAAGCTGATCGGCTACGGCGGCGTCGGAGGCGGGTTCACCGTCATGCAGACTCCCACCGGCGACCTCGGCTTCGCCACCGTCGGCTCCACGGGGCACATCTCTCTTGATCCCGTCGATATCCAGGAACAAGCGATACGGTATGACGAGATCGGCATGTCCTCACTGTCCGTCGAGGCATCCCGTGCCTTCATCGCCAAGACGCTGGACTCGCTCACATGAACATTCACTGGCGCAAATCCACTCGGTCGGAAGATCACGGTAACTGCGTCGAGCTGGCCGCGCTCCCCCACGCGGTCGCCGTTCGCGACAGCAAGGCTCCCGGCGCAGGGCACCTCGCCCTCACCCGCCGCGCCTTCGCCGACCTCCTCGCCCGCGCCAAGCAGGACTCTCTGCCGCGCTGACCTGACAGCGGAATCGGTGCCGGTCCGTCCCCCACCAGACGCCCGCGATCAAACCACAGGTACTGGGCTATAAGCTGACCTGCGCAAACTTCGCCTATCAGGATCGATCGGGGTGACGGTGCCGCGAT
The DNA here is from genome assembly GCF_040492065.1 of Actinomadura sp. NPDC000929. NCBI lineage: Bacteria > Bacillati > Actinomycetota > Actinomycetes > Streptosporangiales > Thermomonosporaceae > Actinomadura > Actinomadura sp. NPDC000929. The sequence goes on from NZ_JBEUPA010000015.1 coordinate 8,783, forward strand.
GCCGACTCACGAGTGGACCATGGCCGGTGATGATTACGGCTCGCGTTCGCGCCCGAGGCGGAAGACCTTCATGGTCCTCGCCGTGGCTTTGCCAGTGCTCTTGGGGCTACTCGTCGTGCTGTACCTGGTCGGTGGGCTGGACGGGACCACCCGGTCCCTTGGCCCGAAGAACTACAGCGCCCACGTCGAATGCCAGGTGAACTCGGCCGGATCGCAGGGCACGGTGACGGTCAGCGGCACGATCACAGGCGACGCGACGCGCTACTCGGTCACCGTCGAGGTTCTGGACGCGGCCTCTCACCAGCGGATCGGCCTCCAGACCTTCGAGGTCCGCGGCACGAACGCCTTCGAAGGGACCACCGCGGCGCAGGCGCCGATCGGCCCTTCGGGCATCGAATGCAAGATCACCAAGGTCGTCTGAGACGCCACCTCGTTCGGCGAGTCGGCGGTGGCAGGTGGCCGTCGAACGGACGGGCGGACGGGAACAGAGTCCCGGCCGCCCGTCGGTGTCGGTTCTCCGGCCTTACTTCTGCGAAGCGTCACCGGAGGACTCGGGGTGCTGCCCCTGCGGGGCCACTGTTCCAGCGGCGCCGACGGTACCGGCGCGGCCGGCGATGTGGTCGGCGAGGACGCCCGCGAGGAGGGCCAAGCCGATGACGCACAAGAGGGGCACCCTGGCGCCGAAGACGATCAGGCCAAGAGTCGCGAGGCCGGAGCCCAGCAAGGCGCGCGAGGCGACCTTGCCGAGAAGGACGATGCCCGCGCTGGCGATGACGGCGAACATGGTGCCGACGGCACCGCCCAGCATGACGGCCCCTACGACGTCCTCCCCGCTGATGACGTCGCCCATGGAGACTACGAAGACCACGCTGCCGACGGACCCGCCTAGGAGCGCTGCGACGAGGATGGTCAGAAGGTTCGTGAGACCCTTCATGATTCTCTCCTGCTTTGGATTTTTCCCGCTTACACGCACGGGCTCGGAAGAGACCGTACAGAGCTCGACCGCATCGACGGGAATCGGCGGCACGAAGTCTGATCGCCGGCCATTCCCGGAACGGGGTCTCGTGGTCACCGCCGAAATGGGCGGGATCAGACGGCCCGGTGTGGATCCGGGCCCTGCGTGTGGACGCGCGTGCACTACCGTCCAAGTGTGATCATTTCGCCGCCCTTCGCCTTGCTGGAAGGCCTGCTCGGCAGCCGCACCGATGATCCTCGGCTGGCCGAGTTGCACCGTGCCCACGGTCTGCGTCCACCGCCGATGTTTCCCGCCAGGGACGGCTGGGACGGTATGGGCGTCCCGGAGCAAGGCTGGGAGATGGCTTACAAGGCCACTGTGAGGGTCCCCGGCCGCTACCCCTCACCCCGGGTGCGCGGCCGCGGTCCGGTGATCGGCCATGTCACCAAGGTCTACATCACCGAGTCCTATCCCGCGCCGCTGCGGGACGGCCTCACGGTCGCGCTGCCCGAGCCGGAGGCCCGCGCACGGGCGCTGGACAGCATGGTCGCGGAGTACGGGAACCTCGTCCACGTACTGCACCGCGACGAAGAGAGCACGTTCGAGGTGCGGTACCACGAGGACGGCCGGTTCATCTGGTACCTGCTGACCCTCAACGAACGCGCCGAGAACGACCCGGAACTGCTGGAGGCGGCGACACCGAATGCCCGGGCGATCCCGCTCTGGCCGGCCCCCGACCCCCACGAGTTCCTCCCCGCCGCCCTGCGGGCGGTGAAGGCCCACCAGGACGCCTCCGGACTAGACGGGCTCGACTTCGAGACGTTCGACCGCTTCGAGCCGAAGGCGGTCGCGTCCTGGACCGGCAATGACGACGCCGACCGGGAGTTCCGCGTGTTCGCGGCGGACGGCGGCGGGCGGGTCGCATTCTGGCTCGTCCACGAAGGCCTTCCGATCGAACGGCAACCCGTCGTGCTGTTCGGGAGCGAAGGCCACGTCGGCCCGGTCGCCAAGGATCTGTGCGACCTGCTCTACCTGCTCGCCGCCGGCGTCGCCCCCTTCGATGCCTCCATGGCGTACACGGCCGACGAGGACATCGACGAGCGCACCGGCCCACAGCCCGAACTCGCCCGCATCGCCGAAATCCACCTCCAACGCCGCGAAGGCCGGACCCCGAAAGCGATCGTCGAGGACGCGGAGAACGAATACGCCGACGTCAGAGACCGTGTCGACGTCCTGGCCAGATGAACCCGGCGAGGACCTGCGTCCCGTCAGGAGAGCATCGGTTCTGGGCGGCCGGAGCATCGCCGACGATGCGGCAGGCTCTTGAGCAGCCGGAGAAGGGGCGGTGTCGGTGTGAGCGGTGTGCAGGGTGATCTCGTGATCCGGCCGGACTTCCGGACGGGGCTGATCGTTCTGGTCGTCGTGGCGGTGGCGGCCGCGGGCATCGTCGCCGCGATCCTGATCGGCGACGCCCCGACCGTGTTCGCCCTGATCGTGGGCGGCCTGTTCGCCCTACTGATCCCTTTGGCGATCGGGGCCCTTCTCAGCGCCCGGATCACCCTGACGGCTCACGAGCTCGTCGTCCAAGGGCTGTTCGGCCGGAAACGTGAGCCACGCTCGCGCGTCGCGGAGGTGGTGCGCGCGAGCATCATCGCGCCCCGCGGAGGGGCCGGTGAGAGCCTGTTCGTGCTCGACGCGCAGCGCGCCCTGCTCTTCAGAGTGCAGGGCAGCCTCTACTCGCGCGAGGACCTCACCTGGTTGGCGGACGCGCTCGGCGTGCCGTGCAGCGGGCCCGGCCGTCCCGTGAGCGCCAAGGAGTTCGCCGAGACGTACCCGGGCCTTGTGTCGTGGGTCGAGCAGCATCCCTACCGGCTCGCCTTCGCGGTCGCCGGGGTCGTGTGCGTCACAGGCATGGCAGTGGCGTTCGTTTCGCTCGCGACGGCGTCCTGACCGGCCCGGAGCCTGCCGCACAGCGCGAGGCGAGGCGGGGCCGGTCGGGATGACCGGCCCCGCCTGCGCCGCGGGCTCAGTTCACCGCCGGGGGGCGGTCCGCGATGGAGACCTTCAGCTGTGCCGAGTTGGTCAGGACGCTCCCGACCGGGGCTTCCGCCTTCTCGGCCTTGGTGACGACGCTGCGCCGGCCGAGGAACTCGTAGGTCTTGTCGTCGAAGATGTACTCCTCGCGGATACCGCCGTCGAGCGGGTCCAGCGTGACGGCGATGCCGGTCCTGCCCGCCGCGTCCACCGCGCGGCCGACGGTGGTGACGCCGTGGATGGCCGCCGCCGCCCGGAACAGCGCGGCCCGCTGCGCGCGGGGCATGTAGGCCTCGGTGAGCATGCCGCCGACGTTCTGCCACGCCGTGGCGTCGGCTTGGGGGCCGGTGCCCAGGCCGATGTACAGGTGCTGGTACATCTTGGCCGGATCGGCCGGCAGGCGGCTCAGGTAGGCGTAGTCGCTGCGCAGGTGCTCGGCGCGGCGGTCGAAGTCGGCGGCCTTGGACATCGAGCTGCGTCCCACGCCCTGGCGGGCCACGGCCGGGACGGGCCATCCCGGATACGGCTTCGGCTCCAGCGTCCTGGCCCACAGGACTCCGCGTGTGGCGTCGCCGTCCACGGGCAGCCAGATCTTCCGTTCCTGCCGGTCCAGGTAGCGTTCGTGGCGACCGCCGGAGTTGCTCTCGACGGTTTCCATGGTCCGCGACTCGAAGACCAGGAACTGGCCGGGACGCGGGTGCAGCTCCGGGGACTTGGCCGCGTGGTCGGCGGCCTGCTTGAGCAGCTGCACCGACGCCACCGGCATCGTGTGCACGACCGGCCGGGTACCCGGCTCCTCGCCCGTGCCGACCGCGATGACCCCGGCCGTGGCGGCGGCAGCGGCCAGTCCCGCCGCCAGACCGATCCACCCTCGCCGGGTCCGGCCGAGGACGGGCCTGGAACGCCCGGGGTTCGGCGCCGTGTCCCGCATGACGCTCAGCAGCCGGCGCTCCTCGGCCCGCACGTCGGTCAGGTCGAGCTCGGGAACGTCCGAGCGGAACCGCTCAAGCTCGGTCATCTCATTCATGGACGGGCTCCTCACTGACGTAGATCACGGGTTCGGTCGCACCGAGGTGCCTGCGGAGCTTGTGCCGGGCCCGGTTGATGCGGGACCGCACCGTCCCGACGCGCACGCCCAGGGCCTGCGCGGCCTCGGCGTAGCTGAGATCACCCCAGGCGACCAGCAGCAGCGCGTCGCGGTGCCCCCTCGGCAGCGCGGCCAGCGCGCTCGCCAGCGCCCTGCCGGACGCCCCCGCGCTGAGCCGCTCGTCGCTGCGCTCGGTGAACGGCTCCATCACGGGGTCGGTGCCCATCCGCTCCAGGACGCGCAGCTGCCGCACCTCCGCCCGCACATGGCGGCCCATCAGATTGGTGGCGATCCCGTACAGCCAGGGCCGCGCGTTCGGACGGGACAGGTCGTACCGGTCGCGCTGCCGGAACGCCGCCAGGAACGTCTCGGCCACCACGTCCTCGGCGGCGTCGGCGCCCAGCCGGCGGATCACGTACCGCTTGATGTCCGGGGCGTACCGGCGGAACACCTCGGCGAACGCCTCGGGCTCCTGCCGGGACCGCCTGATGACGGAGGCGTCATCGGCGTCCTCTTCACTCGCAGTGCTCATACACGGCCTCTCGGCTTCGGGTCGGAACACCCGTTGTTGCCGAGCCGCCCCCATCCGGTTCCCATCGCGATCGCGAGAGCGGTCGGATACCCACGGACGGCGACGAGATCAGAGGATATGGACGTCCCACCCAGGCACGATGCGTGCCGTGCCCAGCCCGTTCATCGGGGATCGATGTCCAGGATCATGTCCAGGGACGTCTGACCGTCCGGCCCGGCGAAGGAGCCGACCCGCCGGAAGCCGTTCTTCTCGTAGTAGCGGATGGCGCGGGGGTTGTCGGCCAGAACGCCGCCCCACAGGATGATCCTGCGTTTGCCGAGCCGCCGGGCGACCTCGCAGACGAGCGGCAAGACCAGCGTCGCCAGCCCCTTGCCCTGGTGGTCGTCGGCCAGCGTCAGGCCGAACCGGCAGTCGGTCGCCTCACCAAGGTGGATTCCGGCTCTGCGGTAGCGCACGAGGTCGCCTTCCGGCAGCGAGAGGCTGAACTCCAGCAGCCCCACGATCCTGGCTGACGCTTCTTCCTCCAGCACCAAGCGGAGCTTGTCGTAGCGCGCGATGGCCGCACACAACTCCTGCGCTGCCGCCAGGTCGTCGCCGTCGAACCCGCTGAACCTGCGGGACTCGGGAGAAAGCGCGGCGAGAAAGCCGGCCAGGCTCTCGGCGTCGGTTCGGGCCAAGGGACGAAAGACGAGGGGCACGCCGTCGGGCGACTCCAGACGGCTCCGCAGGGAGTCCGGATCCTCAGCGATCTGCGCCAGGGTGAGCACGGGTCTCCTCCGTTCGTCCCCACTCCTCGCTCGGGCTTCTGGGCAGTACCTGTGCGCCGGACGGCGAGCTAGCTTCGCCGCAGGCACCAGCGGCCGGTAGCCGGGAGTGCGGCCATGATCAGGGCAGCGACCGCAAGAATGAAAACGATCACTAGAGGGCCCCAACCGTACTCGTCCCCCCTGGCGCACATGCGCTGGGCCACCAGGCCGGCGGTCATCACGATCGTCCAGCGTCCTGCCGATCTGTGCCTGGACAGCAGCCACGCTCCGGCGACGAGCGCGACCGGCTCTGCCACGCCCACCGCCATGTTCACATTGGCCAGCACCGCGCCCGGCGAATCGGGGAGATCCAGGTCATAGGCGGAGCGGAGGAGCATGATCAGGAGCCCCGGAACGCACAGCAGGGCCAGCGCCATCGCGGCGATCGCGGTGCCGGCGCCGCCGCGCTGGACCGCCACCGTGGGGTGGCTCGCCATCTGGGGCTGTGGAGTCCGGGGGTGTCCGCCGCGCTGTTCGGGAGGGACATGCTGCGGCCCCATCGGCTCGCCGCGAAACGGCGGGCGGGCGGCGAGGCCGCGCAGGCGTTCGGCGACGGTGGCCGCGTCCCTCGGACGCGCGTCGGGCTGCTTGGCCAGCAGGTCCAGGACCAGGGCGCTCAGGCGGTCGTCGATGTCGGGCCGGACGGATCGCGGGGGCGCCGGGGCCTTGTTGAGGTGCTGGTAGAGGATGGCGCCGGCGCTGGATTCGGTGTCCACCCAGGTGGTCCCGGTGAGCAGCTGGTAGAGCACGCAGCCGAAGGCGTACAGGTCGGTGCGCTCGTCGACGGCGTGGCCCTCGATCTGCTCGGGCGCCATGTAGACCGGCGTCCCCGCCGACGACCCCGTAGCGGTGATCTTGGTGGCGTCGGCGAGGCGGGCGATCCCGAAGTCGCAGACCTTCACCTGCCCGGTGTCGGTCAGGAAGAGGTTGGCCGGCTTGATGTCCCGGTGCACGACCCCGCGCCGGTGGGCGGCGGCCAGGGCGTCGAGGATCTGCACCGCCCAGTCCGTCACCTGCGCGGCGGGCAGCCCGGCCGGCCTGTCGCGCAGGACCGAGGCCAGGTCGCGCCCCCGCATCAGCTCCATCACCAGGAACAGCAGGCGCAGCCCCCCGTCGGTGTGCTCGTCGACGTCGAACACCGTGGTGATGCCGGGATGGTTCAGGGTCGCGGCGATCTCCGCCTCCCGCCGGAACCGCGCGACCCCGGCCCCGTCGACGTCCCCGCTCAACGTCAGGATCTTCACCGCCACGGGGCGGCGGAGCCGCAGGTCGACGCCCTGCCACACCTCCCCCATGCCGCCCTTGCCGAGAGGCGCCTCCAGCCGGTACCGCCCGGCCAGCTCCAGACCATCGCGCATCGGCTCTCCTCAGCTCGGCAAGGCCGCCCGGGAAATCATATAGACGTCCGTGTATTTATAGGATGCCCGTGAGGCCGTCGCTTCACATGCCAGGGTCTCTCCGGGTGCCGCGGCGCCAGACGGCGCGGGTGTTGAGGGTGTCGGAGACGGCGGTGGTGGGATCGCCGTCGACGAGGAGGAGGTCGGCGCGCAGGCCCTCGGCGATGCGTCCGCGGTCGTCGAGGCCGAAACGGCGTGCGGGGACGGAGGTGGCCGCGCGCAGGGCGTGCACCGGGTCGAGTCCGGCGCGGACCAGGTACTGCAGTTCGTGGTGGAGGCTCGCGCCGTGGGCGATCCCGCCCAGGAACGGCAGGGGCATGGCGGCATCGGTGCCCGCCAGCAGGTCCACGCCCGCGTCGCCGAGGGCCTTGACGGTGGCCAGGACGTCTTCGATCTCGCCCTGCGGATAGTGGCCGTAGCTGGAGCGCAGCGTCGTGTCCCAGTCGGCGCTCAGCCGGGACGCGACGCGGGGGTCGTCGGCGAGGTCGCCGCCGGTGATCCCCATCATGGAGGCGTTCAGGACGACGCAGGGGACGACGAACACCCCCGCATCCTTGATCAGGTCGATGATCTCGCCGGTGGGGGGCCGGTCCATGAACAGGTGGGCCAGGCCGTCGATGCCCGCCTCGACGGCCATGCGGGTGGCGTCCAGGGTCAGGGTGTGGGCGACGGTGAGCATCCCGCGCCTCTTGGCCTCGGCCACGCCGGCGTTCAGGGTGGCCTGGTCGAGCATCGGAAGGCCGGGGTGCCCCTCGACGCTGCCGTCGTCGACCATGAACTTGATGTAGTCGGAGCCGCGTTCGATCAGCTGCGGGATGAACGCGACGGCCTCCTCCGGCGTGGTGGAGAACGGGATGAGCGGCGGCTGCCCGGGCGGCTTCACGCCCGGGGGCGGCCCGGGGCGGAAGCCCTCCGGGAACAGCTCGCTCGGGTGGCCGCCCGGCGGCGTGATGCCGAACCCGGAGGACCGCACATCGGCGAGGGCGTCGTTCTCGCCGATGTCCCCGCGGTTGTCGCGCGTGTGGAGGCCCTGCATCTCCAGCTCGGTCGTCACGCCGAAGCGCAGCGCCAGGGCGAGCGACTCCCGGGACGTGTGGACGTGGGCGTCGATCAGGCCCGGCAGGAGCGTCGCCCCGGCGCCGTCGACGATCTCGGCGCCCTCCGGGACGTCGCCGCCGACGCGGGCGATCCGCCCGTCCTCGACGAGCACGGTGGTCACGCCCAGGGTGTTCTCGCCGTCGAAGACCTGGGCGCCGGTGACAGCGGTCACGGGCATGGCTTACCTCGATCCTTAGGGTGCACCGCCAATATATAGCACCTGCTATGCAAATGCATGACGTCATGTATATGCATGCCGGGCACCACTCCGTAGGATGGCCGCATGGACAACGCCCCCCGGGACCCGGGAACCGACGGCAGCGCCCTCCTCGACCAGATCGGGCCCGCGCTGTCGCACCTGCGGCGGCGCACCTCCGGCGGGCGCGCGGACCTCACGCGCAACCTCGTCCTCAACGTGGTCGCGAACGCGCCCGGGGAGATGACGGTCGGCGGGCTCGCCGCCGAGATGGGGGTCACCCAGCCCGTCGCCAGCCGCACCGTCGCCGCCTGCATCGCCGACGGGCTGCTGCGGCGGGCCGCGTCCCAGGCGGACAGCCGCCGCACCGTCCTGGAACTCACGGACGCCGGAGAGGCCGAGCGCCGCCGCTTCGCCTCCGAGCAGCGCGCGACCTTCGAGGACATCACGGCGGGCTGGGAGCCGGCCGAACGCGTCCAGTTCGCGCGGTTCCTGGTCCGCTACAGCGAGGACGCCGGCGCCTGGTCCGCGCGGCAGCGCCGGGGCGGCCAGGACGGCGCGGGCGCGGACGCCTGACCTCAGGCGGGCAGGTCGTCCACGCGCGCCGCGACCCGGCCGAACAGGTCGCCGATCGTGGTCAGGGCCGCCGCGTGCAGCACCTCCGCCGGGACCGGCGCTCCGTCCGGGCCGGGCAAGGGCCGGGTGGCGCTCGCCTCCGCGACGACGGTCGGCCGGTAACCGCGGTTGAACGCGCCCTGCGCGGTGGACTGCACGCACATGTGCGTCATGAAGCCCGCCAGCACCAGGTCCGGCCCCGCATCGGCCCCGCGCAGCACGTCCAGCAGGTCCGTCTCGTGGAAGGAGTCAGGGAAGCCCTTCACCACGACCGGCTCACCGTCACGGGGCACGACCCGCTCCACGACCTGGCCGATCTCGGCGCGGATGTCGTAGGGGCCGCCCTCACCGCCGTCGTTGACGACATGCACCACCGGCGTCCCGGCGGCGCGGGCACGGTCCAGCAGCCGCGCCGCCGCGTCCAGCGCCCGGTCGGCGTCGGGCAGCGCCATCACGCCCGTGCGGTAGGTGTTCTGGAAGTCGATCATGATCAGCGTGCTCGCGGCCAGGGACGGCAGTCCGCCGTCCAGGCCCATCAGCTCACGCAGGGTCGCCGAAACAGCACTCATCGCATCCTCCTCGAGAAAGGGAAAGGCAGGGTTGGGCACCGGCCGCGCGGGGCCGGGAAACAGGGGAAAGGTCAGGCGGCGGTGCGGAACCGCCGCCGGTAGGACGCCGGAGTCGCGCCAAGGCGCCGCCGGAACGCCCGGTGCAGTGTTTCCGCCGACCCCAGCCCGGCGGCGGTGGCGACCCGGTCGAGCGGCTCGTCGGTGCCCTCCAGCAACCGCCGCGCCGCCTCCACGCGCGCCGCTTCGACGAACGCGGCGGGGGTGGCGCCGGTCTCCTTGCGGAAGACCCGGCTGAAGTGCCGTTCGCTCAGGCACATCCGCTCGGCGAGCGCGGCCGCCGACAGGTCCTCGGCCGGGTTCGCGCAGATCCACGCTCGCAGCTCGTCGATGTCACGGCGCTGCGCGGGCGCGTGCCAGAGCGGCACACTGAACTGGCTCTGCCCGCCTGGGCGCTTGAGATACATCACCAGCTGCCGGGCGACCGCCAGCGCGACCCGTTCGCCATGGTCCTCGGCGACGAGGGCGAGCGCCAGGTCCATGCAGGCGCTGATTCCCGCGCCCGTCCACACCTTCCCCGACCGGACGTAGATCGGATCGGGGTCCACGACGACATCCGGGTGGTCGGCCGCCAGCCGGTCGGCGGTGGCCCAGTGCGTGGTCGCCGTCCGGCCCGCCAGCAGCCCCGCCGCGGCCAGCAGGTGCGCGCCGACGCAGACCGACGCGACCCGCCGGGCGTGCCGGGCGGTCTCCGCGATCCATCCGACGAGATCCGGATCGACCACCGGCACGCCGGCGGAGTCGAGCGCGCCGGGCACCACGAGGGTGCCGACACGGTCGCCGACCTCCTCGAACGTCAGGTCGGTGGCGAGCCGCACACCGGCGCTGGTGCGCACCTGGCCTCCGTCCGGCCCGGCGAGCAGCACCTCGTACGGGGTCCCGCCGGACAGCTCCCGGTTCGCGATCGCGAACACCTCGGCGGGCCCGGTGACGTCGAGAAGATCGACGCACGGGAACACGGCGATGACGACACGGTGCGAAGCGGACATGTCCCTATCCTCGCAGCGGGTCGCGATGGCCGCCATGACGAGGTCCTGTCACATCCGGACACCCGTGGCCTGGCGCGGGCGTCAGGGCCGCGTCGGCTCGGACGACGCTCCGGGCTCCTCGGGGCGTCAGCGGGGGACGGTGACGACGATCTTGCCGATCTGGGTGTTCGACTCCAGGTGGCGGTGGGCGTCGGCGATCTCCGCCAGGGGGAAGGCGCGGTCGACGACGGGGCGGAACGCGCCCGAGCGCAGGCCGGAGGTCACGAAGGCGGCGGCGCGGCGGAGGCGTTCGGGGTCCCTGGCCGTCTCCAGCATCGTGTAGGTGCGCATGTTCAGCGCCGGCAGGCCGAGCTCGATGCCGGGGTAGGGCGTCGGCTCGCCGCTCAGCGCCCCGTACACCAGGAGAGACCCGCCGGGGGCGACGAGCCGGGCCAGGTCCGTCACTCCGGGGCCCGCGACGGCGTCGAAGACGAACTCGGCGCCGCGGCCGCCGGTCGCCGCGAGCACCCGTCCGGCCACGTCGTCCTCCCCGGTGACGATCACGTCGGCCGCGCCCTCCCTGAGCAGCGCGTCCTTCTTGGCGGCGGTGCGGGTCAGGGCGATCGGGGTCGCGCCGACGCGGTCGGCGACATGGATCGCGGCCAGGCCCACGCTGCTGGACGCGGCGTTCAGCACGACCGTGTCGCCGGGCCGCATGCCGCCGACCTCGACCAGCGCGCCGTAGGCCGTCAGGTACGGCATCCACACCGCCGCCCCCTCGACCGCGCCGAGCCCTTCGGGACGGTGCAGCACGGCCGAGGCGGGCACGATCGCCTGCTCGGCGTAGACGCCGTACTCGTTCTGCGAGAACCCGGGGACCGTGCTGACCGGCTGCCCTGGCCGGAACCCGGTGACGCCTTCGCCGACCGCCTCCACGACGCCCGCGGCCTCGGTGCCCAGCCTGGCCGGAAACGCCGTCACCGGTTCGATGTAGCGGCCGGTCCGGAACAGCACCTCGGCCCGGTTGAGGCCGATCGCCTCCACCCGGATCCGCAGCTCGCCCGGGCCGGGCTCGCGGACCTCCACGTCCTCGATCCGCATCACCTCGGGACCGCCGAGCTCGTGGAACATCACCGTCATGGCCATCGCGGGGCCCTTCCTCTTAGCAGGTCGGTCCACTGAACCCCTTAGTACGATGACTGTCAAACTTTGATGAGTGTCGTACTATGGGCGCCATGGAGGACGACCGCATCCCGGCGCACCCCGACGTCCGGACGATCCCGCTTCAGCAGATCCTCGAAGCCCTGGTCGACCCCGTGCGGCGGAGCATCGTCACGAAGCTCCGCGAGGCCGCCGGGGACATCCGCTGCGGCGCCTTCGACCTGCCCGTGAGCAACTCCACGGCCACGCACCACTTCCGGATCCTGCGCGAGGCGGGGCTCATCCGGCAGTACTACGTCGGCACCTCCCGGATGAACGCCCTCCGGAGCGACGAGATCGACGAGGTCTTCCCGGGCCTGGTCGACGCCATCGTCGCCGCCGACCGCACGTCCCCCCGGCCTGCCTAGCGACCCGCCGGTCAGTCGCCGGCGGCGATGCAGAAGGGGTGGCCCTCCGGGTCCAGGAGCACGGTCCACTCGTCGCCGCCGGGCTGGGTGTCGGGGCGGGTCGCGCCGAGGGCGAGCAGTTCCTTCACCGCGACCTCGACGTCCGCGACGGCGAAGTCCAGGTGCGCGTGCTTGGCGGCGCCGGGCCAGACCGGGGGCCGGTACCCCTCGATCCGCTGGAGCGCCAGCTGCGGCGCGGACCCGCTGTCGAGGTAGACGACGTCGTCGTCGCCGTAGCCGACCTCCCAGCCGGTGGCCTTCCGGTAGAACTCGGCCAGCGCGGTGTGGTCGGAGCAGTCGATGATGACCGCGCCGAGAGCGTTGAGAACGGACATGGGGAACCCCCTGCTGACGTACTTGACCGGTATGAAGCGCGGGGCCTCTCGGCACCCGCGTGCGGCCAGCCTGCCGATACCGGCGGCTCCCGGGCTTGAAGATCTTTGTGCCCCCGCCCCCGGCCGGGACCGCGCGCCGGCGGTCGCGGCCGCCTACGAGCGGGGCCTCCCCGGCTGACCGATATGAACCTTTTCGCGGGGGAGGTACGAAACGGAGTGGTTCACTAGGATGCTCGCGTGCGCGAAGATCAAGAGGTCCCGGACGACGGCGTGCTGACCGCGCCGATCCGGTTGCCGGGCGGCGCGCCGGTGGCCGCGGACGAGCCGGCCGAGCGCGCCCCGAGCCCCGTTCCCGCGCCGGCGGGCGCGTTCGGGCGGGACGTGGAGCGGCTGGCCGGGCTGGTCGCGCAGCTCGTCGAGAGCGCGGGCGTGCTGGGCGTGCGGCTGGACGGCGAGGTCCGCGACGTGCTGGGCACCGCGGAGAAGGCGTTCGCCGAGGCGCGGGACGCGCGGCGCGAGGCCGCCGAGGCGGACGCCCGCGCGGCCGTGGCCGAGGCCCGCGCGGAGGCGGCCCGCCTGGACGCCGTGGCGGCCCAGGAGGAGCTGGCCGCCGGGCTCGCCGCCGCCAAGGCCAGCGTCACGGCCGCGCAGGAGAGCGAGGCCAACGCGTGGAGGGAGGCCGGCGCCCACCAGCAGGCCCGCGCCACGTCCGCCAACGAGGCCGCGCACGCCGAGGGGATCCGCAAGCGCGCCGAGGCGGCGTGGAGCACCGAGCACCAGGCGCGCACCGAGGCCGAGCGCGAGCGCGACGACCTGGCCGCGCGGCTGAGCAACGACCAGCTCGCGCTGGCCGCGGCCAAGAGCGACCTCGCCGACGTACGGGCCGAGCTGTCGGACGTGCGGGCCGAACTGGCGGAGGCGCGCGCCAAGCTGGAGGCCGCGGCCGACACCGAGCGGCGGCTGCGCGCGGAGCTGAGCGTCGTGCAGGGCGAGGTCGCGGGGCTGAGCGTGGAACGCGACGCCGCGACGGAGCGGGCCGCGGACCTGGCCGCGCGGGCCGAGCGCGCCGAGCAGCTCGCCGACGCGGCCGACGCCCGGATCGACGGCGAGCGGGCGCGGGCCGACCGGGCCGAGGAGCGCGCGGACGCCGCCGAGATCCGCATCGACCGCGACGCCGCGACCGTGCGGGCGCTGCAGGACACCCTGCGCGCCGCGCTCGACCTCCCGTCCATGGAGGACCTCGACGACGGCCGCGGCGTGCGGGTCGGCGACACGGGCGCGGTCACCGTCCAGCCCGGAGGCCTGGTCGGCGTCGACCAGGTCCCCGAGCTGATGGACGGCGAGCTGGCCGGACGGTTCGCCCGCGCGATCCTGGCCGTCCGCGTCCACCAGGCGACCCGCCGCGCCGTGGAGGAGCCGCCGGCCGAACCCGAGGAGCCCGGCCCCGAGGAGTAGCCCGGCGGGCGTCAGGCCTCGCCGGCGCGGCCGGGCGCGCCGGTCTTCAAGGGCAGTTCCGCCAGCCGGACGCACACCATCGTCACGGCGAAGCCGGCCAGGCCCTCGGCGAGGAGATGGGTGAGGGCCGGGGGCTCTCCGGACGAGCCCATGTGGAACAGGCCCACGCGGACGAGGAGCGGCAGCCCCGCGATCGCCAGCAGTGCGGCGGCCCGGCGCCCCTGGCGGGACCTCGCCAGGTCGGCGCAGACGAGGACGCCGATGGCCAGCGCGGCGACGAACTGGACGTAGCCCCATTTCTGGGAGAAGGTGACCAACCGGTCGATGTCGCGCGTGCCCACCTGGCCGAGGTCTTCCTGGAACACGAGGGCGAACAGGGGGTGCGACGAGAGCGCCACCAGAACCCCCGCCATGGCGACCAAACCGGCGACACGGGCGCGGCCGAGCCGGCGAGCGCCGTGGCGGGGGCCCGGCGACGCGACCAGCGACGCGGTGGCCAGCAGGGCGAGCGCCAACGGGATGCCCGCCACCGAGGACGCCACGGGGGCGTACGGGGCCTCCGTGAAGGTCGCGGCCCACAACGCGAGGAGCAGCTGCGCGGCGGTCACCGCACAGGCGGCCACGGTGGCGGGGCGGCGGGCTCCGCGCCAGGCCAGGGTCGCGATGACCGCCCAGGCCGCCCAGTAGGGCGCGGTGCCGACGTAGGAGGCGAGCATGGGCCAGCCGCCCTCGCCCACCCGCTCCGCGAACACCATGCCCAGGTGCGGGACGTTGACGGCGAACCGCACCCCGTCGGCCACCAGCATGATCATCGCGACGAGGCCGGCCACGGCGAGCGCTCCCGGCCACGGCGATCCGGTGGCGTCGCCCGTGGCGCGGCGCAGCCGGATGCGGACGGCGCCGAGGAGCAGGTCGGCGGTGTCGGCGAGGGACGGCCGCGTCTGCCCCGGGCGGGCCGCGGACATCAGCACGTCCAGCATCTCCTCCCCGTGCTCGGCGCGATGTCCGGCCGGGTAGCAGGCGAGGAGGCGGCGGTAGCGGAGTTCGAGCGCGCTCACCGGAGCCCCCCGAAGGCCGGGGTGGTGCCGCCGCGCAGGTCCGGGAAGGCGGCCAGGCGGCGGGCGGCGACCCGCGTCCGGTGCTGGAGCGCCTCGACCTCGGCGCTCAGCGCGGCGGCGCCGTCCTCGGTGAGCCGGTAGTAGCGGCGCAGCCGGCCGTCCACGACCTCCTCGCGGTCGGGGGCGATGAGCCCCTCCGCCTGCAGCCGGTCCAGCGCGGCGTAGAGCGTGCCGGCGCGCAGCCGGGCGCGCCCGGCGGAGATCTGCTCGACGTCGGACATGATCCCGTAGCCGTGCTGCGGGCCGTCCGCGAGCGCGGTGAGGATCAGGAACGTCGGCTCCTGCATGGATTTGGGCATGTGATCGTTATATATCGATCATCTGACTATGGCAAGGCGTCATCGGAGCGCGGCGGGGGCCGTGGGCGGGACGGCGGGCTTCCCGGGCAGGACGCGGTCGACGCGCTCGTAGGGGCGGCCGGGCTCCGGACGGGGGTCCTTCTGGCCCCGGTTCGGCCAGAACGCCATGGCGCGCTCGGCCTGGGCCGTGATGGTGAGGGACGGGTTGACGCCGAGGTTCGCGGTGACCGCCGAGCCGTCCACGATGTGCAGGCCCGGATGGCCGTGGACGCGGTGGTACGGGTCGACGACGCCGGTCTCGGGCGTCTCGCCGATGACGCAGCCGCCGATGAAGTGCGCGGTCGTCGGGATGTTGAACAGGTCGAACCACGTCCCGCCGGGGGTGGCGTCGAGTTCCTCGGCGAGCATCCGGACGGCCCTGTGCGCGACGGGGATCCAGGTGGGGTTGGGCTCCCCGTCGCCCTGGCGCGCGACGAGCCTGCGGCGGCCGAGGCGGCCGCGCTCCTCGCCGATGGTGATGGAGTTGTCGGCGGTCTGCATGACCAGCGCGATGACGGTCCGCTTGGCCCAGTCCCTGAGGGACAGGCCGCGCAGGATGACGGTCGGGTGCCGGGCGGCCTGGCCGAGGAACTTCAGCCAGCGGGGCGCGCCGTCCCCGTCCACCAGCAGGGTCCGGATGACGCCCATGGCGTTGTTGCCCGCGCCGTAGCGGGTGGGTTCGATGTGGGTCTTGTCGTCCGGGTGGAACGACGAGGTGATGGCGAGGCCCGTGCTGTGGTCCACGTCCTTCGCGCGGTGCCAGACGGTCATGCGCTCGACGCCTAGGAGCGCCTCGGAGTTGGTGCGGGTGAGCTCGCCGAGGCGCGGCGACAGGTGCGGGAGACGGCCGGCGGCGCGCATGCGGTGCAGGAGGCGCTGCGTCCCGTACGTCCCGGCGGCGAGGACGACGTGCTCGGCGGTCAGCGTCCGGCGGCGCCCGCGGAACGGGCCGGTGCGCTCGGCGGTCACCTCGTACCCGCCGGACTCCCGGGGCGCCAGGGCGGTGACGCTGGTGTCGGGGACGACTCGCACGCCCGCCTTCTCCGCCAGGTACAGGTAGTTCTTGGTCAGCGTGTTCTTCGCGCCGACCTTGCAGCCGATCATGCAGGAGCCGCAGCCGGTGCAGGTGGTGCGGCGGGGGCCCGCGCCGCCGAAGTAGGGGTCGGCGGCATCCTCGCCGGGCCTCTCGCCGAAGAACACGCCGACCGGCGTCGGGTGGTGGGTGTCGCCGACGCCCATCCGCTCGGCGACGCGCTTCATCGCCTCGTCGGCGGGCGTGACGAGCGGGTTCACGGTGACGCCGAGCATGCGGCGGGCCAGGTCGTAGAACGGCGCGAGCTCGTCCTGCCAGTCGGTGATGTGGCCCCACTGGCGGTCCTTGAAGAACGGTTCCGGCGGGACGTAGAGGGTGTTCGCGTAGACGAGGGAGCCGCCGCCGACGCCCGCCCCGGCCAGCACGAGGACACCGGCCTTTCCGCCCACCAGGTGGACGCGCTGGATCCCCCGCATCCCGAGGCGCGGCGCCCACACGTACCTGCGCAGCCGCCACGACGTCTTGGGCAGCGTGCCCTCGTCGAAGCGGCGCCCCGCCTCGACCACCGCGACCCGGTAGCCCTTCTCCGCCAGCCGCAGGGCCGACACGCTGCCGCCGAACCCGGAGCCCACCACGATCACGTCGAAATCGAAGCCGTCGGGCATCACACACCGCCTTCGTCGGGGGAGCGAAGGGGCCGAGTGTGCTCCTCCGGAGCGTGCGCGCACCATGCACGCGTCGCAACGATTCACGGCGGCTTTTGTCAGTGGAGCGACAAAGCCCGCTCAGCCGGCGGTGAAGGCGTCGAGTGCGGTGATCTTCCAGTGGCCGTCGCGGCGGGCGGCGGTGACGGTGAGCATGGCGGGCGCGTGGGTGCTCTCGCCGTCGGCGGTGCGGGTGGTCCGCTGGTCGGCGAAGACGAGGACGGCGGCGCGGTCGCCGGTCAGGGTGGTGACGGCGCTGTCGGTGACGCGGGTGCTGAGCACGGTCCTCGCCTTCGGGGCGTCCTCGCGGACCTTCCCGAAGATCGCCTCGTACTGGCGGACGGCGTCGCCGGCGAGGGACGCGCGTGCCGCCTGCGACGTCCGGCCGGGGGCGGCGTAGTCGTAGGAGAACACCTTGCCGATCATGTCGGCGACGGCGCCCTTGACCTCGCTGGTCGCGGCGCCGTCGGTGAGCGCGGCGTTGCGGGCGGACGGGTCGTCCCGCAGGCCGCCGGCCTGCCGGAGCGCCCACACGCCGAAGGCGGCGAGCAGGACGGCGGCGAGGCCGAGAGCGATGGGCGAGGACGCGCGGGCCCGCCACCACGCGGTGTTCCGCAAGAGCCGGGCGGTCCGCAGAGAAGTACGGCCGAGCTCCGCCATGTCAGGATCCCTCCGCCGGAGCCTGGCCCAGCCCGCTGAGCTTCCAGCCGCCGGACGTCCTGGTCAGCTCGCCGACGAGGCGGCTCTGCCGGACGGCCGGGTCGCCGTCCGGCGGGGTCACGGTGATCTCGACGGCGACCAGCATCCGGGCCCTGCCGGACCGCTCGTCCAGTTCGGCGACGGCGGCGTCCAGGATGCGGGCCCTGGTGATCGTCCGCGCCTTCGCGACCTCCCGATCGAAGGCCGGACGGCCCTGCGCGATCTGCCGGTGCAGGTCGCCGGTGGTGGAGTCCTGCCAGGTCCTCAGGCCGGGCCCGAGGGAGCGGTAGTCGAGGGTGTTGAGGTTCTGGACGCCCTGCTCCCCCGCCTCCAGGACGTCGTCGCGCGCGCGGGAGTACGCGCGGGCGCCGTCGTGCGCGGCCGAGTACCAGGACCGGCCGGCCCAGGCGGCGAACAGCGCGGCGAGGACGAGCAGGGCCGTCGCCGTCCGTCGCGGGGTGTCGTCTGTCCCCCGCAGGGTTCCGTCTGCCATGCGAGCCCCCTCAGACCGAGGTGAGAGCGGTGATCGTCCAGTGGCCGCGGTCGCGGTGCGCGGTCACCGCGAGCTGCGCGGCGGCGGGCGTCCCGTCCGGCCCGCCGGCGCGCGTGGCGGTCTGGTCGAGGAAGACCAGGAGCCGGGCGGTGTCGCCGGTCAGCGAGACGACCCCGGCGCGCACGACGCGGGTGGCGAGCCTGACGCGCTGGGCCGGGGCCTGCCGCCTGACCTGCGCGAAGAGCCGCCGGTACTCGTCCAGCGCCCGGCCGGACAGCTCCGTTCCCGCGGCCCGCTCGGTGGCGGCGAGGTCGTCCGGCGCGTAGCTGAACACCCGGGCGAGGGCCGTGGACACGTCCCCGAGCACCTCGGTCGTGGCCACGTCGTCCAGGACGGCGGTGTCGCGGGGAGTCTTCCCGCCCCCCGCCAGCCCGTGGTCCCGTGCCGGCCCGGCGGCGAGACGGAGGGCCGGCGCGAGCACGGCGAGCGCGAGCGCGACCGCGAACGGCCCGCGGAGCCTGGGCAGCCGCCTCATCGCGCACCGACCGGGATCGCGGTGAGCGATTCGAGCCTCCAGCCGGACGGCGTGCGGACCGTCCCGGCCTCGAAACGCTTGCGCTGCAACGTGGGCGCACCGCCCTGCGAGGCCAGCTTCACCTGCACGGACGCGATGACCTTCGCCTTCCCCGCCCGGACGTCGAGCGAGGTGACGGCGGCGCCGGTGACGGTGGCCGCGGCGGTGGTCCGGGACCGGCCGATCCTGGTGCGGTTCTGCGGTTCGTCCCGGGCGAGCTGGTCGTGCAGTGGGCCGGTGGAGGCGTCCCGCCAGGCGCGCAGCCCGGCGTCCACCCGCGCGGGGTCCATCGAGTTGAGCGCGGCGATCTGCTCGCGCGCGCTCCGCAGCACGACGTCCCGCGCGCGTTCGGGCCCGCTCCGGGCGTCCGGTTCGTCGTGCCACACCGTCCAGCCCGACCAGGCGAGGAACGCGGCGGCCGCCGCGATCGCCGCCCACCCGGCGAGGAGCCGGCCGCGCCCCCGGGCGTCCTGTGCGGTCGCGGTCATTCGCCCGCCCCCTCGACGCCGAGCAGGCCGCCCATGCCGGTGGGGCCGTCTTCGACGCCGGGCAGGGCGAGCGCCCCCGGCAGCGCGGGCGAACCGGCGGAGAGCACCGACCCCGCCCGCGCCGGGGCCGGGACGGGACGTCGCGGAGCGTTGCCCGCGCCGCGCACGTTCACGCCGCTGGACGGCGGCGAGGCGCAGCGGGCGGCCGTGTTGAGCGCCGGGCCGGGCGAGGTGTCGAGGCCGTTGCGGTACTTCGTGCCGCCGTAGCCGCTCGTGCAGTCCGGCGGGTCGAAGAACGTCGTGACCATCCCGAAGCGGAGCCTGCCGCCCTGGGCGGCCGACATGCCGGCGGAGACCGCCGCGGGCGCCTTGACCAGGAGCTGCTCCAGGCCGTCGGCCCGGGGTTCCAGCAGATCGGCCGTGGTCAGCAGGTTCGCGACCAGGACGCTGAGGGACGGGTCGAGGTCGCGCACCAGCGCCCGGAACTCGCCCGCCGCTCCCGGCGCGGTCGACACCAGCCTGCGGAAGGCCGGGTCGGACTCGCGGAGCTGCTCGGAGAGGAGCCGCGCGTTGCGGCCGAACGCCTTCAGCGACGCGGCCTCCTGGTTCTGGGTGCGCAGGACGGTCTCGCCGTCACCGATGAGCGAGGTGGTCGGCCCGGCGTTCTCGTTCGCGGCGCGGGTCAGCGACCGCGTGCCGTCCAGGAGGGCCTGGAGGTCGGGTCCCTGCCCGGCGAACGCCTGGCCCAGCTCCCCGACGACCGTCCGCAGCGCCTCGGTCGGGACGGACGAGGCGAGCGCGTTCACGCTGGTGAGCAGGTCCGTCACCGGCGCGGGGGTCGCCGTGGAGGAGCGCGGGATCACCGAGCCGGCCGCCAGGTACGGTCCGGCGCCGGTGTCCGGGCGCAGGTCGATGTACTGCTCGCCGATCGCCGAGCGGTTCGCGACGACGGCCCGCGTGCGCGCGGGGATGCGCGGCGCCGACTTCTTGATCTTCAGGTCGGCGAGCACGCCGTCGCCGGTCAGGCGCAGCGCGCCGACCCGCCCGACCGAGGTGCCCCGGTAGGTGACGTCGGCGTTCTCCGCGAGGCCGCCCGCCTCGGCGAGGTCGGCCCGCACGACGTAGTGGTCGCGGTAGCCGACGTACCCGCCGAGGCCGGCGTAGGTGAGGCCGACGTAGCCCACCGCGAGCAGGCCGGCGACGAGGAACACGAGGTTCTTGACCCTGGCGGACGCGGTCGGCATCAGTCCCCCTCGGCGGGCTTGACCGGCGGGACGATCCGGGTCCCCGGGCGGGCGGTGATCTGGAGGTACACGTTCAGGTAGTCGCCCTTCACCGCGGGCAGGACGGCGTCGGTGAACGGGTACGTCGCCAGGACCTGCAGCGCGTTCGGCAGGTCGCGGCCGGCGTCGGAGAGCCTGCGCAGCGTCGGTTCGAGGGCGCGCAGGTCGGCGATCATGTCGTCCCTGCTCCGCCGGACGGTGGTGACCGCCGCGCGCGACAGGTCGTCCAGCGAGCGCAGCATCCGGACGAGCGCCCCGCGCTGCTCGGCCAGCACCGCGAGGCCGGGTTCGATGTCGTCGAGGGCGACGCCGATCTGGTCCCGGCGGCCGCGCAGCGTGGCCGACAGCCGGTTCAGGCCGTCGATGGCGTCGGTGATGCCCTGCCTGTTCGCGTCCAGGGCGCCGGCGAGCGTGCGGGCCTGCTCCAGCAGCGACCGGACCCGCGGTTCGTTGCCGCCGAGCGCCCGGTTCAGCTCGACGGTGATCGTCCGGAGCTGGGCGATGCCGCCGCCGTTCAGCAGCATCGACAGCGCGCCGAAGACCTCCTCGACCTCGGGGTTCCGGTTCGTCCGGGACTCCGGGATGACCGCGCCGTCCGCCAGCGCGCCCACCCCCGCGCCGGGCGGGGTCCCGCCCGGTGGGCCCGCGCCGAGCCGCACGAACTTCTCCCCCAGCAGGCTCGACTGGCGCAGTTCGGCGCGGGCGTCCGCGGGGAGCCGGACGTCGCCGTCGACCTTCATGGTGACCTCGGCCGCCCAGCCGTCCCGGGGCAGCGTCACCTTCACCACCCGCCCGACCGCGACGTCGTTGACCTTCACCGCCGACTGCGGGACGAGGTTCAGCACGTTCGCGAACCGCGCCCGCACCGTGTACGGGTGGTCGCCGAGGTCGGCGCCGCCGGGCAGCGGGAGGTCCGCGGCGCCGGAGAAGCCGCAGCCGCCGAGGGCGGTGCAGGCGAGGGCCGTCCCCACGGCGTGCCGGATCATGGCGTTTCGGATGAGGGTGTTCCGGATCATGGCGCCGCCTTCCGGGGACCGGCCGCGGGAAGGGGCGGGGCCAGCTCGCCGAGGTTCTGCCGCCCCATCAGCGACCGCGTCGCCGGGTCGTAGGCGTTGAGGACGTTGGTCGCGTTGAGCGGCTGGACGTCCAGGGCCTCCGCCAGCGACCGGCGCTGCTTCACCAGCAGCCGCGTGATGTCGGCGAGCTTCGCGACGTTCCCGGCGATCTGCCGCCGGTTGTCGTGCACGAACGCCTTGACCCGGGCGAGCGCCTGGGCCAGCGCCCGCAGCGCGGCGTCCAGTTCCTCGCGGTCGTCGGCGAGGAAGCCGGAGACGTCGGCGAGCTGCCGCTCCGCCTCCCTGACCTGCCCGTCGTTCGTCTTCAGCGTCGTCGTGAACGTCTGGAGGCCGCGGATCGTCGCGAACAGGTCCTTCTGCGAGCCGGACAGCGTCCTGGCCGCCTGCGCCATCCGCTCGGTGGTCGTGCGGATGTCGCGCCCGTTGCCGCTCAGGTTCGCCGCGCCCGTTTCGAGGAGCCGCGACAGCGCGCCGTCCTTGTTCAGGCCCTGGGGCCCGAGGTCGCCGGCCAGCTTGCGGATGCTGTCGTAGATCGCGTCCAGCTCCATCGGCGTGGCGGTCCGCTCGACCGGGATCACCGTCCCGGGCGCCATCTTCGGGCCGGACGTGTAGGCGGGAGTGAGCTGGACGTACCGGTCGGCGACCAGGCTCGGCGCCACCGCCACGGCCTTCGCCCCGGCCGGGACGTCCACCCCCCGGTCGACGGTCATGACCGTCCTGACCCGGGTCCCCTCGGCGCGGACGGAGTCGACCGTGCCGACCTTCACGCCGAGGACCCGCACGTCGGAGCCCTGGTAGACGCCGACGGCGGTCTCGAAGTACACGGTGATCCGGGTCCCGCCGGGGTCGCGCAGGGCGACCGGCACGACGGCGGCGACGACCACCGCGAGACCGGCGGCGACCAGCGGGATGCTCAGTCGGCGCAGCATCACCCACCTCCCTTCCCGGGTGGCATGCACCCGTGATCCGGTGCCTTCGCCCCGTACTCCTTCGGGACGAGCCCGCACAGGTAGCCGTCCATCCAGCGCCCGTTGCCGAGCGTGTTGCCGAGGAGCCGCGTGTAGGGGCCGGCCGTCTTCAGCGCCCTGTCGAGGTCGTCCTGGTTCCTGCGCAGCAGGTCCGTGACGCGGCCGAGCGATCGGAGCGTCGGATCGAGCTGCCGCTGGTTGTCGTCGACGAGCCCGGTGAGCTGCTCCGCCAGCGCCTGGGTGCCGGTGAGCAGCGCGTGGATCGCCTCGCGGCGGCGCCGGATCTCGCCGAGCAGCAGGTTCCCGTCGCGCAGCAGCGCCTCGACGTTCGCGCTCTGGCCCGCCATCGTCCCGGTGACCTGCCGGGCGCCCGCCAGCAGCCGCGCGAGCTCGGCGTCCCGCGACGAGATCGTCTTCGACAGCGCGGAGACGCCGTCCAGCGCCCTGCGGACGCTCGGCGCCGTCCCCGCGAACGTCGTGGAGATCGCGTCGAGGCTCGCGGCGAGCCGGGCGGAGTCGATCCGGCCGGTCGTCCCGGCGAGATCCTCGAACGCCCTGGTCACGTCGTAGGGGGAGGTCGTGCGGTCGAGGGGGATGCGGCGGCCCGGGTCCTGCGGGCGGGCGCCGAGCGGGTCGAGGGCGAGGAACTTGTCGCCGAGCAGCGTCTTGATCGCGATGGCGGCGGTGCTGGCGTCCCCGATCCAGGCGCGGCGCACCCGGAACGCGACGGCGACCTTCGCGCCGTCCAGCCGGACCCCGGTGACCTCGCCGACCTTCACCCCCGCGACGCGGACCTCGTTGCCGGGACGCAGCCCGGCGGCCTCGCCGAACTCGGCGGTGTAGCGGGTGCCGCCGCCGATCACCGGCAGGTCCCCGGCGTTGAACGCCAGCAGGACCAGCGCGCTGATCAGCGTGAGCGACACGACCGCGACGGCGACCGGGTTCCGCTCCCGGACGGGCCGCAGCCGAGGCCGCCGGCCTTCGGCGTGCCGTCTGTTCGTCATGCGCCGCACCTTTCGGCCGTGAGCGGGACACCGGTGGGCGGCGGATGCTCCTCGCCCGGGTACTGCCGGTAGGCGGCGCCGCCGAGGTCGGCCTGGCAGAGGTAGAGGTTCATCCACGACCCGTAGGAGGCGATGCGCCCGATCGCGGTCATCTTCACCGGCAGCAGCCGCAGGAACGACTCGACCTTCGGGGAGTCGTCCGACAGGTTCCGCGACAGCCGCCCGAGCTGGGCGATGTCTCGCCTGAGCGGTTCGCGGCCGTCGCGCAGCAGGCCGGTGGCGGTGCTCGCGAGGTCGTCCAGCGCGCCGATCGCCGCGCCGATCGACGTGCGGTCGGCGGCCAGCCCGGACACGAGCCGCCGCAGCGTCCCGACCAGGTTCCCGAGGTGGTCGCCGCGCGCGTTGACCGTGTCGAGGACGGCGTTCAGGTTGTCGACGACCTGCCCGATGACCTGGTCCTTGTCGGCGATTCCGCGCGTCAGCGACCCGACCGCCGACAGCAGGCCCTCGACCGTCCCGCCCTCGCCCTGGAGCACCTGCACGATCGACCCGGCGAGCCGGTTCACGTCCTGCGGCGACAGTGCCTGGAACAGCGGCTGGAACCCGTTGAACAGCTGCGTCAGGTTCAGTGCGGGCGCCGTCCGCTCGACGGGGATGGTGGCGCCGGGCCGCAGCGTCCCGCCGGTCCCGGCGCCCCGTCCCAGCTCGACGTACCGCTGCCCGATCAGGTTCAGGTACTTGATCGTGGCGGTGGACGAGGCGGGCAGCCGGCGCCCGCGCTCGACGGAGAACGAGACCAGCGCGACGCGGCGGTCCACGACCTCGATGCCGCCGATCCGGCCGACCTCGACGCCCGCGATCCGGACGCCGTCGCCCTCGCGGAGCCCGGACGCGTCGGTGAAGCGCGCCCGGTAGGTGACGGCGTCGCCGCCGCCGGACCCGGTGATGCTGAGGGCGAGCATCGCGGTCGCCACCACGGTCACCACGACGAAGGCCAGCGACTTGACCAGCGGCTTCGCCAGGCCCCGTTTCCCTCGCGCCGTCCGGTTCACTTGAGCCTCACCTCCGTGCCCCGGTAGACGGGCCCGACGAGGACGCTGCTCCAGTCGGGCAGCGCCTCCGGAACCTCCTGGAGCCCGGGGGCGAGCAGCTCGTTGACGAGGCGGTTCTCCTCGGGCGAGTTCGGCAGGCCGAGCGCGCCCGGCGCCACCGCGACGGGCGTCGCCGCATCGACCGGCGCCGACCTCGGGACGGCGGTCCCGCCCACCGGATAGCAGTGCGGGCCGCCCTTGTCGGTGTAGCGCGGACGGTCCCTGCCCGGGACGTAGCGGCCCTTGGACGGCAGCGTCGTGACGTCCACATGCAGGCCGGGCCGGTCGGTGCCCTTGCCGAGCACCTTGTCCATCACGGGGACGAAGTCGGTCAGCATCCGCAGCGTGCACGGGTACTCGGGCGAGTACCTGCTCAGCAGTTCGAGCGTCGGGCGGCTCGCCGCCGACAGCCGGATGACGTTGCCGGAGTTCTCGTGCAGGAAGTGGGCCAGGTCCTGGGAGGCGTCCGTGACCGACGCGTACAGCCGCGCGAGGTCGTCGCGCTGCTCGACCAGCGACCGGCTCGTGGAGGCGAAGTCGTGGAGGGCCTGGAGGATGTCGGGCGCGGCCTCGGTGTAGTCGCGGCTCACCTCGACGAGCAGCCTGAGGTCGCGGTTGAGGGCCGGCACGCTCGGGTTGATCTTCTTGAGGTAGGAGTCCAGCTCGGCGATCGTCCGGCCGAGGTCGGCGCCGCGGCCGTCCAGCGCCTGGGACACGGCGGTGAGCGTCGCCGCCAGCTCCGCCGGCCGCACGGCCGTGAGCAGCGGGTACAGGGTGTCCATCACCTGCTGGAGCTCGATCGCGTTCGCCGACCGATCCTGGCTGATGACGCTCCCGCCGGTGAGCCGTTCGGGGGACGGCCGCGCGGGCGGGACGAGCGCGACGAACCGCGCCCCGAACAGCGTCGTCGGCAGGAGCTGGGCCGACACGTTGCGCGGCAGCAGCCGCACCTTGTCCGGCCGGATCGCCAGCCGGAGCGTCGCGACGCCGCCGTCCGAGGAGATCTCGCGGACCTCGCCGACGACCACGCCGCGCAGCTTCACGTCCGCGTGCGGGCGCATCTCGCTGCCCGCGCTCGCCGTCCGCAGCGTCACCCAGGCGACGTCGGTGAACTTCTTGCCGTAGACGGCGACCGACAGCCAGACCAGCAGCACCGGCACCAGCAGGAACGCCACCCCCGCGAGCCGCCGGCCGAGGACCCCGCCGCGGGCGTTCACCCGGCCACCTTCACCGTCGTGCCGGCGCCCCAGAGCGCGAGGCTGAAGAAGAAGTCGCTGACGCTGATCAGGACGATGGACGTGCGGACCGCGCGGCCGACGGCGCGCCCCACCCCGGCCGGTCCCCCGGCCGCGCGGTAGCCGTAGTAGCAGTGCGACAGGATCACCAGGACGCTGAACACCAGCACCTTGAGGAACGACAGGACGACGTCCGCCGGCGCCAGGAACAGCCGGAAGTAGTGGTCGTAGGTGCCCGCCGACTGCCCGTTGAACACCACCGTGACCTCCCGGGACGCCAGGTAGGCGCACAGCAGGCCGACGGCGTACAGCGGGACGATCGCGACGGCGCCCGCGACGATCCGCGTCGTCACCAGGTACGGCAGCGACGGGATGCCCATGACCTCCAGGGCGTCCACCTCGTCGCTGATGCGCATGGCGCCGAGCTGCGCGGTGAACCCCGCGCCGACCGTCGCCGACAGCGCCAGGCCCGACACCACCGGGGCGATCTCGCGGGTGTTGATGTAGGCGGACGCGAACCCGGTGAACGCCGAGGTCCCGATCTGCTGGAGGGCCGAGTAGCCCTGCATGCCGACGACGACGCCGGTCGCGAGGGTCATCGCGACCATCACGCCGATCGTCCCGCCGATCACGCCGAGGCCGCCGCTGCCGAACGCGACCTCGGAGAGCAGCCGCTGCACCTCCCTGCGGTAGCGGTGGACGGCGCGCGGCGTCCACAGCAGCGCCCGGACGTAGAAGACGCCCTGGTCGCCGGGCCGGTCCAGCCACGCGAACCACCCGGCGGGGCCCGCTCCGATCACGGCCATCGCTCAGCCTCCCTTCGGCGGGACGACCTGGAGGTAGATCCCGGTGATCACGAGGTTGAGCAGGAACAGCAGCAGGAACGTGATGACGACCGACTGGTTCACCACGTCGCCGACGCCCTTCGGGCCGCCCCTCGGGTTCAGGCCCCGGTGGGCCGCGACGATCCCGGCGACGAAGCCGAACAGCAGCGCCTTCGCCTCGCCGACGTAGAGGTCGGGGAGCTGGGCGAGGGCGGAGAAGCTCGCGACGTACGCGCCGGGCGTCCCGCCCTGCATCATGACGTTGAAGTAGTAGCCGCCCGCGACGCCGACGACCGAGACGAGCCCGTTCAGCAGGAAGGCGACGGCGACGCACGCGAGGACGCGCGGGACGACGAGCCGCTGGACGGGCGAGACGCCGAGCACCTCCATCGCGTCCAGCTCCTCGCGGATCGTCCGGGCGCCGATGTCCGCGCAGATCGTCGAGCCCGCCACCCCCGACACCAGCAGCGCCACGATCATCGGGCTGGCCTGCTGGATCACCACCAGGACGCTGGCGGCGCCGGTGAACGACTGCGCGCCGAACTGCTGGGTGAGGGAGCCGACCTGCAGCGACGTCACCGCGCCGAACGGGATCGACACGAGCGCCGTCGGCAGGATCGTCACGCTGGCGATGAACCAGAACTGCTCGACGAACTCGCGGACCTGGAAGGGCCGCCGGAACGCCATGCCGGACACGGTGGCGCCGAGCGCGAACATCCGGCCCGCCTCGCGCAGCGCGCTCAGCGGATACGTGGCCAGGGGCGCCGTCATCCGGCGGCTCCTGCCTGCGTGAAGGCCGCCGGAGCCCCCGGGCCCTGACGCGGCGTCATCTCTTGCACGCCGGCGCCTTGGCGAACGCCGCCGCCAGCTGCGGGTTCTTCCGGAGGTCCTGCTCGGGCCCCTGGTAGCCGCTGTACTGCCCGAACGCCTTGCCCATCTGGTCGACGGCCCGTTGCAGCGACCGCTTGTCGGTCACGTTCGCCCGCTTGAGGTTCTTGGACGCGGTCGTGACGGTCGAGTGCGTGCGGGTGAGGTTGTTCATCGTGGTGGAGAACACGGCCTCGCCGTTGTCGACGGGCGGCGCGCCGAGCCCGGACAGCCTCGTCTCCAGCGTCCGCATCCTGTCGGAGATGCCGTCGAGGAGCTGGACGAGCGACGCCTTGGACTTCAGCACGCTCGCGCTGTCCAGCTTCGGCGCCCGCATCGGGGCGCTCTGGGTGAGGACGCCGCAGGCCCTGCCCGCCCAGGCGACCTCGGGGCCGTCCTTCTTCTCCGAGCCGCATCCGGCCGCGGACAGGGCGGCCACCGAGGCCAGCGCCGCGAGGGCGACGGATCGCCGAACCATGGTTGTCTCCTTCTCGGGGGTGGGTGACCGTGCCGGCGGTCGCGGGGTCGGGGTCAGCAGTTGGAGGCGGCGGGCTTCCCGGCGAACCGGTCGGCCAGGAACGCCATCGCGTCGTCGTTGCCGCGGTAGACGAGGGTGATGTGGCTGACGCCGTCCCACGTCTTCCAGGTGACGGGGACGCCGAGCTTGCAGTAGTCGTCCCGGAGCTGCTTGGCCTGCCCGTACGCGACGATCTCGTCGGAGACCGAGTGGTACTGGAAGACGGGGACCTTCACGGGCTCGCCGCCCAGCTGGTTCTCCGCGACGCGGTCCAGCCACGCCTCGGTCGCGAACGGGCTGGTGGTGAAGTAGTCGGGGATCGTCTTGCCCTTGTAGTCGAGCAGCAGCTCCAGCGTGCAGGCGCCGCCCTCTAGGCCGTCGACCATGGCGCGGCCCGCGTCGTTGAGGTAGGACGCGAGGTCCAGCTCCGGGTAGGCGTGGTCCATGCCGACCATCGAGTAGAGGAGGAAGCCGAACGGGTCCCGGCCCTCCAGCGGCAGGCCCACGGCGGCCAGGTCGGACGGCACGCCGCCGCCGACCACGCCCGCGAGCTTCAGCTCCGGCGCGTACTCCGGCTGCTTCTGCCCCGCCCACATCGCGGCCGCGCCGCCCTGCGAGTAGCCGCGGAACGCGACCCGCGCGTCCTTCGCCAGGCCCGACTCGGGGAGCCGCTGCGCCGCGCGGACCGCGTCGATGACGGAGTAGCCCATGGAGTCGACCACGTAGGTGGTCGCCGGGTTCTCGTGGTAGCCCTCGTAGTCGGTGACGGCGACCGCGTAGCCCTTCCCGAGCATCTCGTTCAGCGCCGCCTGCTCGTAGAAGGCGCCCTGGTCGATGAACCTGGACGGCGCGCAGCGGAACGCCGGGCCGCTGGTGCCGGGACCGAACCCCACGATCGGCGCCTTCGCCGGGTCCGCCTTCTTCGGCACGAGGACGATCCCGGTGACGGCGACGGGCCTGCCGAGCGCGCCGGTCGACAGGTACATGACCTGCCAGGCGTCGGCGAGGGAACGCGCGGCCGGCGGGCCCGCCTTGGCCGGGCGCGCCCGGATGACGTCGCCCGGGGAGCCGGACGGCAGCGGCGAGGGCGGGGTGTAGAAGGCGTCGCCGGCGGGACCGGGATCGGTCGCCGGGGCCGCCGAGGCGGGCGCGGAGGACGCCGGGACGGCGCAGAGCGCGGCCAGCAGCGCGGCGGCCAGGGCGACGAGCGCCGCTCGCCGGTGGTGGTGGTTCGGCATCGCCTGCTCCTAGCTCGTCTTCTTCGGGGTGAGCGTCACGGTGACCGCGTTGCCGGGGCCGGCGAGGGAGGAGCCGAGGACGCCGGTGAGCGCGCCGCAGCCGTCGATCGGCGGCAGCTCGTAGGCGCCGGTCAGCGCGCCGCCCGCCTTCGGGTCGAATCCCGCGGCGGAGCTCAGCGTGAGGCCGGACGGACGGGACGTCCGGCACGCCTCGCCGCCTCCGACGGGCAGGAAGCCGAACACCGTGAACGCGGGGAAGCGCGCGGTCACCTTCGAGACGGTGGTGAGGACGCCGTCCCTGTAGGTCCCGGTCGTCCCGCCCTCGGCGGCGAACACGACGTCGGCCGTCACGGGCAGGAAGCCGAGCATCTGGAACCGGGCCTTGGACGGGTCCAGCGTGAGGCCGCCGGTAACCGCGCCGCCGTCGATCTTCGCGTCGAGGGCGCCGGTCAGCGGGATCGTCCCGCCGGACGCCCTGATCGTGGAAGTGCCCTGGAGCGTGTAGGAGTACGGCGCGGCCCCCGGGCCGCCGTCCTCGTCCACGATCTCGAAGGAGGCGAGGACGGCGTCCTGCCCCGGGTCCTGCGTGCACTCGGACTCGAACGTGCCGAGCCCGGAGGCGCCGCCGTCGTCCGTCCGCGGGGTCAGGGTCAGGACGAGGTTCCCCACGGTGACCTTGCCGGGCCCGGCCTTCGTGAACGTCAGGTCGGGCGCCGCGCCGCGCCCCTTCACGGTGAAGCCGCCGGACGCCGGGATGGGCATCCCGTCCAGCGCGGAGTCGACCTCGACGGGCAGGCCGTCCGGCGTCTCGGGGACGGTCAGCGTCGCGTCGGCCAGCGCGTGGCCCTGCAGGGTCGTCGCGTACAGGGCCCGCAGGCCACGCGCGGACTCCGCGCTCACCGTCGAGACCGAGTCGACGGTGATGCCCGGCATGACCTCGCCGACCTCGACCCGGGCGGGGACGTTCGCGCTGAGCTCCACGTGCACCGGCTGGGGCCCGAGGAGCGGGAACGTGCAGTGGTAGTCGAGCCCGAGGGTGGCCGGGCCCGCCGCGGCGGGGCCCGCGCCGGCGAGGCCCGACGCCAGCAGGGCGGCGGCCAGGGCCAGCGCGGCGCCCGTTCTCTTCTTCTTCGTCACCTGTCGACCTCGCCTCGTCTGGGAGGGGCCCCCGCCGTGTCCGGCTGCGCCGCGTCCGCGGCACGCCGCGTTCGCGGCGCGGCGGCGGGGGCCCGCCCTGGTTGACCGTCAGCTCACCGCCGCCGTCACGCCTTGGGCGTGAGGGTCAGGTCGATGGTGTTGCCGTCACCGGCGGTGAAGAGGTTGAGGATGCCGGTCAGCGGCCCGCACTGGTCGATCGACGAGAGCGCGTACCGTCCGCTGATCTTGCCGCCGACGCCCGGGTCGAAGAACTCGCCCGCGGGCGACTGGAGCCGGATGTCGGAGGGCTTGGTGGTCTGGCAGTTCTCACCGCCGCCGATCGGGATGGCGCCGAACACGTTGAACGACGACAGCTTGGTGATGACCTTGCTGTTGGTCGTGAGCTGGCCGTCCTTGTAGAGGCCGGTGGTCGGGCCCTGCGTGACGAGGCCGATGTCGGCGGTCACCGGCAGGAAGCCGAGGATCTGGAAGTTGCCCTTGGTCGGGGCGAGCTTCAGGTCCGCGGTGACGGCGCCGGTGTCCAGGTTCAGGTCGGCGCCGACGGAGCCGGTCAGGGGCGCCTTGCCGTTCGGCGCCTTCACGAACGTCTCACCGGAGAGGGTGAAGTCGTAGTGCTCACCGCCGGTGGGGGTCGGGGTCGGCGTGGGGGTGGGCGTGGGGGTCGGGGTGGGAGTGGGGGTCGGAGTCGGCGTGGGAGTGGGGGTGGGCGTCGGGGTGGGCGTGGGAGTGGGGGTCGGCGTGGGAGTGGGGGTGGGCGTCGGGGTCGGGGTGGGCGTCGGCGTGGGGGTGCCGCCGTCGGTGATGGTGAAGTGGGCGAACGGCTCGTCCTGGCCCGGGTCCTTGGTGCAGGTCACGTCCTTGCCGCCGGCCCAGACCTCGGTGCCGTCGGCCTTCTTCGGGTTGATGTGCTGCGTCAGCCCGACGATCGTGATCTTGCCTTCGCCGGTCTGGCTGAACACCAGCTGCGGCGCGTCGCCCTCGGCGACCAGGTCCCAGGTCGCCCCGGCCTGCTGCGGGATGTCGACCTTGTTGATGACGACGTCCGTCGCGACCGGCAGGTTCGGGTCCTCGGGCACCGACACGACCGAGTCGGCGGAGGCCGTGCCCTCCAGCGTGACGGCCTTCACCGCGCGCAGGCCGTTGGTGATGGTGCCGGTGATGTGCGCCGTCGACTTGATGTGGAAGGGCGGCGACAGCTCCCCGACCTTGATGCTGGACGGGAAGTCGCTGTCGATGTCGACCGTGAGCGGCTGGTTGCCGATCAGCGGGAAGACGCAGTGGAAGTTCAGCGTCTGGTGGATCGGGTCCGCCAGGGCGGGGCCGGCGCCGACGACGCCGAGCAGGGAGAGGCCGAGGCCCCCGATGGCCGCGGTCGCGAGGCCCTTGGCCGTGCGCCGCTTGCGCGTACCGAGCTTGTCGTCCAACTTTCTGCCTTTCGTCCGGAACCAGATTTCCCGTACGTTTCGAGGCGGTAAATTACCGGCCGCCGGCACCCGGGTCTTCGCGGTCGACTGACAAAATCAAAGGCGTTCACGCTCACCGTTCAACGGCTTCTAAAAAGTGCGGCCACTTGAGCATGATCTGACATTTTTCGAGCTTTTCGAGAGCAGCGTCAGACCACCGGACGACAGCGTTTCCGCATTTTGTCATCCGGTGCTCGAATCACCGGCGCGAACGGATCAGAGGTGCTGGTAGGTGGTGTAGTCGGAGGCGAAGTCGTTGTCTTTCAGGAAGTTGGTGAAGCTCATCGTGATCGTGGCGTCGAGGCCCTCGACGTAGTGCCACCACCCGATCGGGATGAACAGCAGCTCACCGGGGGCGAGCGTGCACTCCAGCACCTGAGCCCTGCGCATGGCCGGGAACCTGTCGTAGTCGACGTCGCTCCCGTCGACCTCCGAGTAGCAGTGCAGGGTGTTGTAGACGTGGGCGGTGTCGTGCATCGGCACCATCCTGACCCTCTTGCGGCCCATCACCTGCGCCATGAAGTTGTTGGTCAGGTCGTGGTGATAGGGCGTCTTCGTGCCGGGCGGGCCGAGCCAGAAGAAACTGCGGCCCTTGACCTCGCCGCCGTCCAGGTACTCGGAGACCGGGTCGATGTCGTCCCACAGGACGTCCAGCGCCCGCTGGTTTCGGGACGCGTTGTTGGCCGTCATGTAGAAGTCGTTGGTCGTCCCGGCCGCCTCGACCATGTCGACGTACTCGCGGAACGGCATGAGCCGCTTGTGCCGCGGCCCGTTGATCTCGTAGTTCTCGTCGGACTCGCGGCCGAACTGCACCTCGACCTCGTTGCCGCCGCACGTCGCGCGCAGGTAGTCGAAGTCCCACTTCGTGAGCGCGGGCCACGACTTGAGCATTCCGGTGATGATGACGGGGCGGTTCTGGAAGTAGTACTCCTCGAAGAACTCGTCCCGGGAGAGGCGCTCCCTCCGGACGATCTCGCCGCCGTCCGCGCGCATCCGGGCGAGCCGCCCGTAGACGGTCAGCGTCCACTCGCGCTTGCGGAGCCGGTTGGCGACGCGGGTCGCGCCCAGCACGTACGGGCTCGCCAGCGCGCCGGCCACCTCCCGGGCGGCCTCCTCCTCGGTGAACCCGTTGCTCTCCAGCGCCGCGCGGATCACCTCCGGGGGGTTGCCGAGCAGCAGGTTCTCGGCGATCCAGCGGCGCCACTGGTCCTTCGGTCGGGTGGTGGTCACGGCGTTCCTCCGTGGTTCGGTGAGCGGGCGTTGCGGTGGGCGGGCGTGTCGTTCAGCCGGCGGAGCGCGGGGCGGTGCGCGCGGGGGCGGGGACGACCGGCGGGCAGCTGATGTCGGCGTCCGGGATGCAGGTGGCGCCCAGGGTGACGCGCAGCAGGTTCCCCGGGCCGGAGACGGCGCCGTCGAACAGCGGGCCGAGGTCCTCGCCGGCCCCGCAGCCGGTGAAGCGCGGGATGCGGAACGAGCCGTCGAGCATCCCGCCTTCCAGGACGCTGGTCATCTCGCCCTTGAGGACGATGTCGGCGTCGGCGGCGGTGCGGCAGTTCCCGCCGACGTCCAGCGGCGTCCCGTTGACGGAGACGTCCGAGATGCGGATCGACATCCGCATGTGGGCGCTGACGGACTGGACGCCGGTCTGCATGTCGCTGACGGCCTCGAACGTCCCGTAGTCCTCGCCCGGCCCGAGGGGGCGCTGCGTCATCTCCATCGTCGCGGTCGTCGGCATGAACCCGAAGGTCAGGAACGTCGACCGCGACCGCAGCGGCGAGACGAACCGCTGCCGGACGGAGGCGCCGGTGTCGGTGAGCGCGTAGACGACATTGGTGAGGGCGGGGCGGCCGAACTCCGGGTCGTTCAGGATCGCGGCGCCCTTGAGCTTGGCGACGTTGGAGAACCCCGAGAGGTAGACGCAGCCGGGGTACCAGTCGTCGGTGGGCCCGGTGAACCTCCCGCACTCGGCCGGGGTCTCGCCGGGCGCCGCGGCGGCCCGCTTCCCTGTCTTAGGCGGCGCGGTCTTCGGCGGAGCGGGCGTCGCCGGGGCCTCGCCTGCGGGGACGGGCACCGTGGCGAGGACGTGCTCCGCCGTCGGCTCGCACCCGATGGTGATCGCCGGTTTCGCGTCCTCGGGGACGCCGCCGTGGGCGTCGCGCGGGCCCAGCTCCAGCGTCAGGTCCCCGGCGGTGAACGTGAGGTCGCCGGTCCCGGCGGGCGTGACCGGCGGGACGTCCCCGGACGCCGCCAGGACCAGGTCGGCGCCGTCCGCGACCGGGGTGGCGGGCGTGGCGAGTCCCGGCCAGGCCGCCGGGGCGGACCGGCCGTCCTGCCGCACGGACACGCCGAGCTCCGCGGTCCCGGCGACGGAGGCGCCGCCGAGCGCGCTCACCTCGGGCACCGCGGCCTTCGGGATCGTCACCGCGACCGTGACCCGGCCCGGCCGCACGGGTCGTCTGGCCGTTCCCGTCGCGGGGAACGCGCCCCGCACCCGGACGCCGACCTCCCGCGACGTCCCGGACGGCAGGCGGCACGCGTAGGTCAGGGCGGCGTCCGCCTCCTGCGCCCGCGCCGCACCGCCCGGCAGCGATCCGGTCACGAGCGCGCCCAGCCCGACGGCCGTCACGGCGCCGAGCCTCCAGCGGGCGGGGGTCCTCATCGTCGATCACCTCTCCTGGGACTGCTGCGGACGTGCGGGCCGGCGCGAGGTCACGTCCACCCGGGAAGCCACAGGCGGGCCTGCCGGCCGGCCTCCGGAAGGGGCTCGCCTGTGAGGATCGGCAGGAGGTGGGACAGGTTCACCGCCACGAGCGCGAGGTAGGCGGCCCCGGCGGCGCCGAGCAGCAGGCGCGGCACGGGCCGCTCCCGGTACGGGGCGGAGACGCCGTCGAAGAGCAGGACGATCGCGAGGATCGCGAACGGCAGCATCGGCAGCGCGTAGGTGGAGTACATCGTCCGGCCGGCGAGCGCGGCGGGGAACCAGGGCAGCCAGCTCGCGAGGTAGCCGCCCACGACCGCCGCGGCCCGCCGGTCGCGCGCCGCGAAGGCGCAGACCACCATGCCGAGCAGCGCGACGATGGAGAACCACCAGAGCGCAGGCGTGCCGAGGTGGGAGATCTCGCTGACGCACTTCGCGGCGCCGCAGCCGTCTCGTCCCTGCGGTACGGAGGTGCGCCACATGACGGGCGGATGTCCGAGGACGGGCCACTGCCAGGGCCACGACTGGCCGGGGTTCGGCTGCGTCACGCCGCTGTGGAAGTCCAGAGTCATCGCGTGGTAGTGCCACAGCGACCGCAGCGGATCGAGGAACGACGGCCACAGGCCGCTCGGATGCGCCTCGGCCCAGCGCCGCTGGAACCCCGGGACGTTCTGGCCGAAGAGGGTCTTCTGCAGCGGCGTCCCTGAGACGAACCAGCCCCACCAACTAGCCAGGTAGACGACCCCGGCGACGGCCCACACCTGGACCAGCGACGGCAGGAGGTCGAGCCTGACCATGCCACGCCACGGCCGGACGGCTCCGGTGTCCTTGCGCGCTTTCCCGTCCCAGATCAGCGCCAGCACCCAGAAGAACACGAACACGGAGGCGCCGGACCATTTCGTCGCGCAGGCGAGGCCGAAGCAGACCCCGCCCGCCAAGCGCCACCCATGCCAGACGAACGGCCCGCCAAGCCCCCCGCTTTCGGAACGCGCGGCCAGGGCGGCCCGCGTCCTGTCCCGATCGGCGATGAGGCAGCCGAACCCGGCCAGCACCCACACGAGCAGGAAGATGTCGAGCATGGACGCGCGACTGGACACCAGCCACGAGCCGTCCAGCGCGAGCAGCAGCCCGGCCGCGCAGCCGAGAACGGTCGAGCCGGTCAGCCGCCGCGCGATGCGGGCCAGCAGCAGGACCGCCAGCACGCCCGCCGCACCGGCCGCGCACCGGTAACCGAACGGGCCGGATCCGAAGAGCGCCATCCCGGCGGCGATGAGCCACTTCCCGAGCGGCGGATGCGCGGCCCACTCGCCGCCGCCCGCGAGCCCCGCCGCGGGATGCCCGGCGATGAAGAGGGAGTCGGCGTACTCGCCGTTCGGCCCGCCGCGCCAGTTGTGCTCGACCCCGTAGTGCAGGAACGCCCAGGCGTCCTTGGCGTAGTACGTCTCGTCCCAGACGAGGGCGTGAGGGGCGCCCAGCCGGTGGAACACCAGGAACCCGGCGAACGCCGCGACGACCAGCGGCCCGGCCCAGCCCCACGCGGACGCGCGCCGACCGGCCGGCGCGCCGGCCGCGGACGCCGGTTCTTCCACCGCTACGGAGGCGGTCAAGGTGCTCCCCTTCGCTAAGGCGTGGACGGGGAGAAGAACCGTAATGAGCGGCGCACCACCGGATGAACCAAGTCCGCGACGAAGAAAGGGCGGCGATTACTCACCTCTGTGAGTTTTCTAACGTCCCGCCCCGGAAACCCGAATGCCGTTATAGAAGCGAACGACAACTTCCCCGAACACCGCTGTCCCAAGACGCGCGATTTCCGCCCCGCGAAAGGGGCAAGGCCCGGAACGCCCCGTCACCCTGCCGTCCAGCCGCGGAGTTTCTCGGGGTTGCGCACCACCCAGATGCGCCGGATCCGGTCTTCCGCGACCTGGAACGCGAACACCGACACGATGGCGCCGTTCTGCTGCGCCACCAGGCCGGGCTGCCCGTTGACCAAACGCTCCGCGAACGTCATGTCGTCGGGCCTGCGCCGGGCGAGTTCGAGCCAGGCGCGCGCGATCCGCTCGCCGCCCTCGATGGGGGGCGAGAAGGTGGTGGCGAGGCCGCCGCCGTCGGCGACCGCCGTGGCGTCGGGGTCGACCAGGCGGATGAGGGCGTCGATGTCCTTCGCCTCCCACGCCCGCCTGAAGTCTCTGACGACAGCGGCGTGCCGGGCCGGCGGTGTCGCGGAGGGCTGCGAGGCGCGGACGCGGCGGCGGGCCGAGGAGGCCAGCTGGCGGCACGCCGCCGGAGTGCGGCCGACGATCTCGGCCACTTCGGCGAAGGGGTGGCGGAAGACGTCGTGCAGGATGAACGCGACGCGCTCGGCGGGGGTCATCGATTCGAGCACGACCAGGAAGGCCAGGCTGAGCGACTCGTCCAGGGTGACCCGGTCGGCCGGGTCGGCGGCCGCGCCGTCCGGCCGCCCGCCGATCCACTCCGCGCGCTCGGGCAGCGGCTCGGGGATCCAGTCGCCCACATACGTCTCTCGCCGGGCCCGCGCCGAGCCGAGCACGTTGAGGCAGATGCGGCCGGCGACCGTCGTCAGCCAGGCCCCGGGCACCTCGACGGCCTCCTGCTGCTGCCGGGACATGGCGTACCAGCGGGCGTAGGTCTCCTGCACGGCGTCCTCGGCCTCGGCCAAAGAGCCCAGGAGCCGGTAGGCGAGACCGGTCAGGCGCCGCCGCTCGCTCATGATCGCGTCCAGGTCCGGGTCGGGCCGGTCCTGCTCGGGCTCGGATCGGATGGTCATGGCGCCGACGGCTCCCTCGGTCGAATCGGTCCTCACCCCTTCGACAGGACGGCGCACCGGAATGTGAGGCGGCGCACCGGCCTCACGTTTCCGCGGGCTGCGTTGTCGAACTGCTCAGACGACCCCATCATCCGGCGACAAGGAGCTCAGCGACATCATGACCACCTCGATTCCGGCGCCGCAGTTCACCGAAGCGGCGCCCGGGCGGCGTCTGGAGCGGGCGGCCGCCGCCCTCACCGCGCACGGTTTCACCGTCGAGATCCTCGATGACGCCGCCGCCGCGCGCACCCGTGTCAGGGAGCTGATCCCCGAGGGCGCCGGCGTGTTCACCGCGGCCAGCGAGACCCTCCGCCTGTCCGGCATCGACGACGACATCAACGGCAGCGGACGATACGACGCCGTCAAGCCGCGCATCCTGGCCATGGACCGCGCCACCCGGACGGACGAGATCCGGCGGCTGTGCGCCACCCCCGACGTCGTCGTCGGCAGCGTCCACGCGGTCACCGAGACCGGTTCCCTCGTGGTCGCCTCGGGCAGCGGAAGCCAGTTGCCCGGCTACTCCGGCGGAGCCGCCCGCGCGATCTGGATCGCCGGCGCCCAGAAGGTGGTGCCCGACCTGAGCACCGCGCTGCGCCGCGTCGAAGACCACTGCCTGCCGCTGGAGAACGCCCGCGCCCTGAAGGCCTACGGCACGCCCAGCGCCGTCAACCGCCTCCTCATCCTCAACGCGGAATACCAACCCGGACGCGGCACCGTCCTGCTCCTCCGCGAGACCATCGGCTTCTGACCCCCGAAGCCCGTCCGACGAGGCGGGGGCCCCGGGCTCGTCCCGGAGCCCCGGGAGGTCGGCGGGGCGCGCCGCGCCGGGGGGCCGCCCGGCGCGTCGGCGAGCTGCCCGAGGGTCAGCGCTGGGTGATCCACACGATCAGCCACGCGGTGAACGCGCATCCGAGGGTGTAGGCGATGCCGCGTGCGGCC
The DNA here is from genome assembly GCF_040492065.1 of Actinomadura sp. NPDC000929. Taxonomy (NCBI): domain Bacteria; kingdom Bacillati; phylum Actinomycetota; class Actinomycetes; order Streptosporangiales; family Thermomonosporaceae; genus Actinomadura; species Actinomadura sp. NPDC000929. The sequence continues at coordinate 47,126 of NZ_JBEUPA010000015.1, forward strand.
GCGAACATGCCCGCCTGCGCCAGCCGACGGACCATCCGGCGGAGCCCGCCCTGGCGCGTCGTCCGGCGAGGCCGGCCGTTCTTCGGCACCGCGACACGACCCATTGACCGATTATTCCGGTTTTTACTGGAGTCAACCACTCTTTACTGCTTTCCAGCCCCTCCATTCGGGGCGTCCGCGTCCGAGGGTTTCGGACAGGAGGATGTAACGATTTGTAGCGAAATTCCAGAACGGTGTTCTGGTTGTTCGTTCTCGACTGCTTTGGTCGACTGGGTCGGCATCTATGCAGGTTGGACCCCTTCTGGGCGTGTTGTTTTGAAAGACGAACTAGGCAGGGAGATACTGGTTTGACTTCCTTGCGGCGCGTCTTCGGCGAGTCTCTACCGATGATCCAATTTCCCGGTAACGGGAGAGGGGGACGCCGCGGGGATTTTTCGTTTTCGCGAGTTCTCCCGTTCCGGGGGAAGGAGATCGCGTGGGCTCACACGGACGCCCCAAGAAGAAGATCAACGAGGACTTCCCGCAGGTCGCGGCGTTGTCCCAATACCTTCGCGACCTCATGGAGGCACGAAGGCTCACCAAGGACAGGCTGCTCGCCGCCGCCGGGATCCGGGGGCACAGCCGCCTCGACTGCTACCTCAACGGCGATGCGGTGCCCGAGGAGCGGGTGCTGGAGGCGTTCTTCGTCGCGCCGCTGGAGACCGTCCGGGAGCTGGACGACGACGAGGCGCGCACTCTGCGGGAGCGGTACCGGGCCGCCCGTGACGAGCGGAAGCCCCGCCCGGCGACCCACGCGGACCAGGTGCCGATCCTGGAGAAGGACCTGGCGACCGCGAAGAAGGACCTGGCGGCGGCGGAGGAGACGCTCAAGCGGATGTGGGGCCTGGTCGCGCTGCTGACCGCGCACGGCGAACGCCATCGTCAGACCGCCGAGGAACTCCGCGAGGCCCTCGGGCACCTGGAGGCCGGTCTGGCCGCCGCCAAGCAGCAGCTGCGGGAGGCCGAGGAAGCCGAGCGGCACAGCAACGCCCAGGCCGAGATGCTGAAGTTCCAGGCGTCCTGGTTCTCCCAGAAGCTGACCCAGCGGGCCATGCGGGTCGACGGCCTGCACGAGCATGCCCGGGTCATGGAGACCTCCCTGGTGAAGGCGCTGACGAAGATCTCCCGGCAGGGGGAGACCATCCAGGAGCTGAAGGACATGCAGCTTCTTCAGGAGCGGCTCAGCGCCCACTACCGCGACACCATCGCCGTCTTGGAGAAGGCCCGGGAGGACGACGAGGACAAGTACCGCCGGGCGCTGGAGGAGTGGGGCCAGGCCGTCCGGGACTGGGACCGGGAGAAGGCCACCCTCACCGGGCAGGTCGAAGGTCTCCAGCGGGAAGTCGAACGCCTGAAGGCCCGCGACGGCCAGGTCAGCCCGGTTTCCCTGAGGCGGGGGAACATGGCCGGCGCGGTGGAGTGGGGACGGCCCGGCTGGTATCTCAACAGCACCCGTCCCGACGTCGAGGCCTACTGGGATGGACAGCGGTGGACCGGTGAGAAGCGCCCCGCCCACCCCGCCGCCCGCGAGATGTGGCGCCCCAAGGGCCGCCACGCCCGGCCCGAGCCCACCGAGGACGAGCGCAACGCCGTGGCCGCCTGGAACGGGTACTGCCTCTGCTACCAGCTCCTGGAGCACCAGGCCCCCGGCTGGGCGGCTTCGATGATCGCGCGACGGCCCGGCAGCGACCTGCGGGTCCTGCTCCTGCCTCTCGGGCTCATGGCCGTCCCCACGTCCGACGACTCCGCCTACCGGTCTTTCGAGGCCGGCTTCTGGCGCGCGATCGAGAACCGGTGCCTCACTGAGGGCGACGCCCAAAAAGCCTTCCGCAGGTCCAGGCGCAACACCGGCGGCGGCCGCCACGTCAGCCCCACCAACAGCACCGTGCCCGACCTTCCCCTCGTCTCCGTCCCCTTCGCGGAGCGCCCCGTCATCGACTCCTGGTCATCCGACGGGCGTGCGATCGAAGGCGACGGCTCCTGGAACGTCACGGGCACACCGGCCCCCGATTTCTGGGCGGCCACCGCCAGCCTTTTCCGCCTGAGGCGGTGAACCACTGGGCCGGGAAACGGTCAGGGCCGTCAGACCCTTTGGTCTGACGGCCCTGGTCGGCCGGTTCACGGTCAGGCCTTGTTGTAGGTGCGCTTGGCCCAGAAGTAGGAGAGGAGGGCGAGGCCGGCGCACCACGCGGCGGCGATGGCGCCGCTGTTGCCGATCGGGGTGCCGAGCAGGAGCCCGCGGACGGTCTCCATGATCGGGGTGAAGGGCTGGTACTCGGCGAACCAGCGCAGGGCGGTGGGCATGGAGTCGGTGGGGACGAAGCCGCTGCCGAGGAAGGGCAGGAGGATCAGCGGCATCGGGGCGTTGCTGGCGGCCTCGGGGGTCGAGGCCTTCAGGCCGAGGGCGACCGACAGCCAGGTGACGGCCACCGCGAACAGGGTCAGCATCCCGGCGGTCGCCAGCCACTCGACGGCGGAGGCGTTCGGGCGGAAGCCGATCGCCAGCGCGATGCCGATGAGGACGGCCATGCCGAAGAGCTGCTGGACGACGCTGGCGACGACGTGGCCGGTGAGGACCGAGGCCCGGGAGATCCGCATGGTGCGGAAGCGGGCGACGATGCCCTCGGTCATGTCGGTGGCGACCATGACGGCGGTTCCGGTCGCGGCGGTCGCGGCCGTCATGAGCAGGATGCCGGGGACGACGTAGTTCACGTAGGCGTCGCGGCCGCCGCCGAGCCCGCTGCCGAGGGTGCCGCCGAGGACGTAGACGAACAGCAGCAGGATGATGACCGGCGTGATGATCAGCTGGATGGTCATGGACGGGTAGCGGACGATGCGCTTGAGCTGCCGCCGGACCATGGTGGAGGAGTCGCGCGCGGCGAGGGTGAGCGTGCTCATCGGAGGGCCTCCTTGGTTCCGGCCGTGTCGTCGGCCTGCCGGCCGGTGAGGGTGAGGAAGACGTCGTCGAGGTCGGGCGTGTGCACCGACATCTCGTCGATCTCGATCGAGTGGTCGTCCAGGACGGCGAGCACGTCCCGGATCATCCGGACGCTGCCGTCGCTCGGCACCTGGAGGGTGAACGCCTCCGGGTCGGGGGTGCCGGCGCCGAGGGCCAGCGCGGCGGCGTCGAGCCGGCCGGGCTCGCCGAACTTCAGCAGGATGTGGCCGCCGGGGATGCGCCGCTTCAGCTCCTCGGAGGTGCCCTCGGCGATCAGCCGCCCCTGGTCGAGGAGGGCGATGCGGTCGGCGAGCTCGTCGGCCTCCTCCAGGTACTGCGTGGTGAGGAAGATGGTGACGCCGTCCCGGACGAGGTCGCGGACGATGCCCCACATGGCGCGGCGGCTGCGCGGGTCGAGTCCGGTGGTGGGCTCGTCCAGGAAGATCAGCTTGGGGTCGCCGACCAGGGTCATCGCCAGGTCGAGCCGGCGCTGCATGCCGCCGGAGTAGGTCGAGGCCGGCTTGCCCGCCGCGTCGACCAGGTCGAACTTCTCCAGCAGTTCGGCGGCCTTCCGCCTGCCCTCGCTCTTCGGCAGGTGCCTGAGGTCGGCCATGAGGAGGAGGTTCTCCTCGCCGGTCAGGAGCTTGTCGACCGCCGAATACTGCCCGGTCACCCCGATCGCGCCGCGCACGTCGTCGGCCTGGCGGCCGAGGTCGAACCCCGCGACGCGGACCTCGCCGGCGTCGGCCCGGATCAGCGTGGACAGGATCTGGACGGTGGTGGTCTTGCCCGCGCCGTTCGGGCCGAGCAGGGAGAAGATCGTTCCTTCGGGGACGGACAGGTCGATGCCGTCCAGGACGACCTTCTCGCCCTTCTTGTCGCGGTAGGACTTGCGCAGCCCGGTCGCCGCGATGGCCAGGTCGGTCATGGTGCTGCTCCTTTGGGGGTCGCGTCGAGCCGCGGGTCAGAGGCTGCGGGCGGTGATGTCGCCGTGCATCGTGGTGGCGTGGAGGTCGAGTTCGGCGGTGCCGTCGTTCTTGAGGGTGTTGGTGATGCGGCCCTGGCTGGTGCCGGCGTCCAGGGAGGCCGAGACGCCCGCGGCGGCGCCGACCGAGATGTCGCCGGACATGGTGCGCAGGACGACCTTGCCGCCCGCGGCCTCGGTGATCCGGATGTCGCCCCGCTGGGTGCTGATCTCCGCGGGGCCGCCCAGCCGGCCGACCTCGACATCGCCGTCGGTGGCGGTGAGGCGCAGGCTCGCGGCCTCGTCCAGCTTGATCGAGCGGTAGGCGCCCTCGAAGGCGACGTCGCCGAACCGTCCGACGGTCCGGAGCTCGGCGGCGGCCGCCTTCCCCTCGACCCGGGACCCGGTGGGCAGCTGGACCGTCACCTCGACCGCCCCGGAGGAGCCGAGGCGGTTGTTCACCGGGACCGCGATCCGCAGGACTCCGTCCGCGTACTCGACCGCGGTCTGCTCCGCGGCCTTCACGTCGCGGCCCTTGGACGCGTCGGCGGGCCGGACCTCGACCGCGGTGTCGGTGCGGTCGGCGGCGATGAGCTGGACGCGGCCGGCGGGGACGTCCAGGACGGCGGTGATCGGGGCGGGGGTGTCGAACTTCTGCATCGTGCTCTCCTTGCGGTCCGCCTTGCGGCTGCTTGTTTCGAACAACGCAAAAGCTACGTTGCTTTCCAGATATAGGCAACACGATCTTTGCATTGAAGTAGCGTTTGCGCAGGTCAAAATTAGATAATCATTGCAACAGACTGAAATCTAACGCAACGCAACGCTGCCGAACGTTGCAATGTACTGAAGGTGAACGCTATGGTGGAGGCGTCAGGGAACGCCACGGCCCCGCGGGGCACGAAAGGGGTCGTGATGCCGGGAGGCAGGCTCACCCAGCAGGAGCGCCAGCAGATAGCGGTGGGGCTGGCCGACGGCCTCGCCTACGCGGAGATCGCGCGCCGCCTCGACCGTCCGACCTCCACGGTCACGCGCGAGGTGATGCGCAACGGCGGCCCCACCGGCTACCGCGCCGACCTGGCCCACCACGCCACCCAGCGCCGAACCCGGCGGCGCACCCAGACCGCGGCCCGGGGGACGCGGGCGGCGCCGCAGCCCTACGGACGCGACGCCGAGGCGGTGCTGGAGTTCCAGGAGACCCTCGCCACCGTCATCATGACGGCGGGCCTGCCCAAGATGACGGCCCGGGTGCTGAGCTGCCTCTACACCGCCGACACCAGCCTCACCGCCTCCGAACTCGCCGAGCGGCTCCAGGTCAGCCCCGCGTCCATCTCCAAGGCGGTCACGTTCCTCGCGGACCTGGAACTCATCCGCCGGGAGAGCGACGGCCGGCGCGACCGCTACGTCGTCGACAACGACCTCTGGTACCAGTCGATGATCCGCAGCATCCGGGACAACGACCGCTTCAGCGAAGCAGCGCGGGAGGGCGTCGCCGTCCTCGGGCGCGGCACCCCGGCCGCCACCCGCCTGGAGAACGCCGCCCGCTTCCTCGACTTCGTCAGCGAAAGCCTGAATCGGGCCGTGGAGCAGGCCCGCGACGTCCTCTACACCAAGCCGGAAACGCCCCCGGTCGCCGCCGCGCCGGAACCGGACCGCGGCTAGGGCCGTCCCGGCGCCCCGGCCGGACGCGGGCGGCGTCATCGCGGCCCGTGGCGCAGTTCACACGAGCGGCCTGTCAGAAGGACGCGGCCGCCGGTGTCTCGTGTGCGTCAGGAGGCCCGCGATCGATTCGCGCGGCACGCCGCACCACGAGTGAGGACGAAGTCATGGCGACCACGAAGGCGCCCGCGCCGCCGCCCGGCTCGCGCCGCTGGGCCGCGCTGCCGTTCATCGGCCTGGCCCAGCTAATGATCGTTCTGGACGGGACGGTCGTGAACATCGCGCTGCCGTCGCTCCAGCGGGACCTGCAGATCTCCGACGGCGACCGGCAGTGGATCATCACCGCGTACACGCTGGCGTTCGGGAGCCTGCTACTGCTCGGCGGCCGGATCGCCGACTACACCGGCCGGAAGCGGGCCTTCCTGGTCGCCCTGCTCGGCTTCGCCGGCGCGTCGGCGCTCGGCGGCGCGGCGGCCGGCTTCGAGATGCTGCTGACGGCCCGCGCGCTGCAGGGCGCGTTCGGCGCGCTGCTCGGGCCGTCCGCGCTGTCGCTGCTGGCCGTGACCTTCACCGGGCCGAAGGACCGCGCCAAGGCGTTCGGGATCTGGGGCGCGATCTCCGCCGCGGGCGGCGCGATCGGGCTGCTGGCCGGCGGGGCGCTGACCGACTACCTGGACTGGCGCTGGTGCCTGTACATCAACATCCCGATCGCCGTGGTCGCGGCGGTCGGCGGGTTCGCGATGCTCACCGAGTCCCGGCACCCGGGCTCCGCCCGGTTCGACTTCCTCGGCGTCCTGCCGGTCACCGGCGGGCTGGTCGCGATCGTGTACGCCACGGGCCGGGCCGGGCCGGACGGCTGGGGCTCGGCGAAGGTCATCGGCCTGCTCGCCGCCGGCGCGGTGCTGCTCGCCGCGTTCGCCCTCGTCGAGAGCCGCGTCGCGCAGCCGCTGCTGCCGCTGCGCGTGGTCGCCGACCGGACCCGCGGCGGCGCCTACCTGGCCGTGGGCCTGGCCGTCATCGGGATGTTCGGCGCGTTCCTCTTCCTGACGTACTACATGCAGGTCGTCAAGGGATACTCGCCGATCAGAACGGGTGCGGCCTTCCTTCCGATGGCCACGGCGGTGCTGCTGTCGGCCGGCGGCCTCACCACCCGGCTGCTGCCCAGGGTCGCGCCGCGCGCTCTGATCGTCCCCGGCATGCTGGTGAGCTCCGCCGGCATGCTGTGGATGCTCACCCTGGAGCCCGGCACCCCCTACGCCGCGGGCGTCCTCGTCGCCCAGCTCCTCCTGGGCTTCGGGGCGGGCATGATCATGCCGGTCGCCCTCGACTACGCGACCCACGGCGTCGGCCAGGGCGACTCCGGCATCGCCTCGGCGACCGTCAACACCGCGCAGCAGATCGGCGGTTCGATCGGCATCGCGCTGCTCAACACCATCGCCACCGCGGCGACCGCGGACTACCTGGCCTCGCACGGCCCGAGCCCGGCCGTCGCCAGGCAGGCACTGGTGGAGGGCTTCGCCGCGGCCGGCGCCTGGTCCGCCGGGATCCTCGTGGTCGGCGCGCTGATCGTCGCCGTCCTGATGAACACCCCGCGCCCCGAGCTCCAGACCGTTTCCGAGCACCGCCCCCCTGAGGACCCGGCCGTGCCCGAGGGCGCCGCGGCCCCGGGCCTGTCGCCCGGAGCCCCCGCCCCCAGCGTCTGACACACAGCGGCCGCGACCGCCGCCCAGACCACGGCCGACAGCCTCAAGGGCACGAGCCTGGTCGGCGGCGGCCCGGCCGCACTGATCTCAGTCGGCGAAGTCGAGGCCGGGGGTGAGCGAGCCACCCGGACCCTCGGGACGCGCCGGGCCTCACGGCCGGCCTCAGCCGGGGTCTGGGGTGGGGGGACGGTCTCGGAGGTAGGTCAGGACGGCGAGGACCCGGCGGTGCGTGTCGTCGGTCTGGGGGAGGTCGAGCTTGGCCAGGATGCTGCGGACGTGCTTGCCCACGGTCGCTTCGGTGACGACCAGCCGGCGGGCGATGGCGGCGTTGGAGCTGCCCTCGGCGATCAGCGCGAGCACCTCGTGCTCGCGGGGGGACAACGCGGCGAGCGGGTCACGGCGGCGGCCGATGAGCTGCCGGATGACCTTCGGGTCCACCACCGTCCCGCCGTCGAGGACCTGGCGCAGCGCGGCGACGAAGTCGGCGACGTCCACCACCCGGTCCTTGAGCAGGTAGCCGACCCGGCGGCCGTCGCCGGAGTCGAGCAGGTCGGCGGCGTAGCTCAGCTCGACGTACTGGCTGAGCGCCACCACCGCGAGGCCCGGGTCGGCGCGGCGCAGCCGCACGGCGGCCCGCAGGCCCTCGTCGGAGAAGCCCGGCGGCATCCGGATGTCGGTGATGACCAGGTCGGGGCGGTGCTCGGCGACGGCCGCGAGCAGGGCCTCGGCGTCGTCGACGGCGGCGGCCACGTCGAAGCCGAACCTGGCCAGCAGCCCCGCCAGGCCCTCCCGCAGCAGGACGCCGTCCTCGGCGAGGACTACCCGGACGGCGGTCGGTTCGGTTCGCAAGGCAGCTCCACGCGGACGAGGGTCGGCCCCCCGGCGGGACTCGACACGAGCAGTCTGCCGTCGATCACCGCCACCCGGTCGGCGAGGCCGGTCAGCCCGGTGCCGCGGGACGGGTCGGCGCCGCCCCCGCCCTCGTCGGCGACCTCCACCGTGAGGACGCCGCCGGCGAGGCGCGCGACCACCGCGGCCCGGTCGGCGCCGCTGTGCTTGGCGGCGTTCGTGAGCGCCTCGGCCGCGGCGAAGTAGGCCGTGCTCTCGACCTGGCGGGGAAGCCGTCCGGGCAGGTCGGCCTCGACGGCGACCGCGAGCGGGGACCGGTCGGCCAGCTCGCCCAGCGCCGCCGCCAGGCCCCGGTCGGTGAGGACGCGGGGGTGGATCCCGTGGACGAGTTCCCGCAGCTCGGTCATGAGCAGCTTGGCCTCCGCGTGGGCGTCCGCGACGCTGCCGGCCGCCGGGGACCCGGGCGGCAGGTCGACGCGGGCGATCCCGAGCTTCAGGGTGAGGGAGAGCAGCCGCTGCTGGGCGCCGTCGTGCAGGTCGCGCTCGATGCGGCGCCGCTCGGCCTCGAACGCGTCGACCAGCCGGGCGCGGGACCGCGCGACCTCGACCAGCTCGGCCTGGAGCCGTTGCCCCGAGCCGTTGCGCAGGGACGTCCGGGCGAGCGCGCCCTGCGCCGCGGCGACCAGGCCGAGCAGGTACGGGACGGCGGGCAGCAGCACCAGCCCCGCGGCCGCGTAGGGCAGCGCCTCCTCCGGCGTCGCGATCTTCACCGGGCCGAGCACCATCGGCCCGTCGCCGCCGAGCATGATCAGCGGGGCGACCACGGCGCCGGACTCGAAGGCCAGCACGGACAGCAGCGCCGCGTACAGGACGGGGACGGCGGCCGACAGCAGCAGGAAGTAGCCGAGCGCGCGCCAGGTGACCGGTTCGGTGTAGCGGGTGCGGAGCCACGGCAGGACGCCCCGCTCGGGCGGCCGCCGATGCCCCGGGCCCGCCGGACGGGCGTCCACCAGGCGGAGCCGGCGCCGTTCCAGACCGGTCAGCGGGATGGTCACCGCCGGCCCGAGCCCGGCGACCAGCAGGAGGCCGAGGACGGCCGGCAGCGCGCGCTCGCCGAGCGCGGCGTCCGAGGCGGCGGCGAGGATCAGCGGCGTCCCGAGCAGCGCGAGCGGCAGTCCCGCCGCGACCACGACGACCACGGTCGACAGCAGGTAGCCGGCGGCGCGCCAAGGCCAGGCCGTCAGCAGGAAGCCGCGGCGTCCCATCGCGGCCAGCAGGGTGGGCGGCGGGTCGTTCGGCACAGGCGTACGCTAGCCGACCCCGCGCCGTGCCCGGCCCGCGCGAACGCGGAGGTAGTGCTAGGCATACCTCCAAGTTGGTGGGCCACCGTGATGCGGTCGCCGGTGCCCCGGCGGTGGGATCGGAGCATGAGACGAAAGCTCCCCGCACGGGCCGTCGCGCCCTTGGCCGGCGTCACCGCTGCCGCGCTGATCGCCGGGCTCGGATACGCCTGGCCCCGTCCCGCCCCTTCCGCCGCACATGCGGCGTCCTTCAGGACCGCGGGCTGGTCGCAGAGCTGGGGCGCGGCGATGCAGCGCCCGATCGCCGGCGGCGAGGACGAGGGCCCGAACTGGTCCGTGGAAGGCTTCGGCGACCACTCGCTGCGCCAGGTCGTCCGGCTCAGCGCGGGCGGTGCTCAGGTGCGGATCCGGCTGTCCAACCTCTACGGGACCCGTCCGCTGCGGGTCGCCGCCGCGGCCGTCGCCCGCTCGGCGGGCGGCGCCCAGGCGTGGCCGGGCACCACGGCGGCGCTGAGGTTCGGCGGGACGCGGTCCGCCACCGTGGCGCCGGGCGCCGACATCGTCAGCGATCCGGTGCCGCTGGCCACCGTTCCGCTGGAGAAGCTGGCGGTCACGCTGCGGTTCACCGGCGCGACGGGGCCCGCGACGTTCCACCGCTTCACCACCCAGCCCGCCTACCGCGCCTCCGGCGACCACCTGTCCGACGAGGGCGCCGGCGCCTACACCCGTTCCACGGACGCGCTGTACTACCTGGCGGGCGTGGACGTCACCGGCGGGAACGGCGGGACGGTGGTCGCCTTCGGGGACTCGCTCATCGACGGCGTCGGAGCCGCCCCCGGCGCCGACGCGCGCCTGCCGGACGCGCTGGCCGAGCGGCTGGCCGCCGCCCGCAGCCCGCTCGGCGTCGTCAACGCGGGCATCGGCGGCAACCGGCTGCGCCACGACTCGGCATGCGCCGGGGAGAGGGCCACCGCCCGGTTCGCCCGCGACGTCCTGGACCGTCCCGGCGTGCGGGCAGTGATCGTCCATCTGGGCGCCAACGACATCCGCGAGACCCCCGGCGACCCGTGCCTGCGGCCGGGCGGACCGGCGACCGCCGCGCAGGTCATCGACGCCCAGCGGCAACTGGTCCGCGCCGCCCGCGCCCGCGGCCTCAAGGTCGTCGGGACGACCATCCTCCCGATGAAGGGCGCCCTGTTCCCGGTGTGGACGCCCCAGGTGGAGAAGAACCGCGACGCCGTCAACCACTGGATCCGGACCAGCGGCACCTACGACGCCGTTCTGGACGCCGACCGCATCATGGCCGACCCCGCCGACCCCGACCGTCCCCGCCTCTCGTACGTCTACCAGGACGGGCTGCACCCCAACGACGCGGGCTACCAGGCCCTGGCGCGCGGCGTCGACCTGCGGAAACTGCGATGAGGGGTCCCGCGGTGACGGGTCCCGGTCCCGCGCCCGCCACCGCTCCGGTCGCGCCGGTGCAGCTGTACCAGGTGAGCAGGCACTACGGGACGGGCGAAGCGCGGGTGCAGGCGCTGGCCGACGTCAGCGTGACCTTCCCCGCCGGTTCCTGGACGGCCGTGATGGGCCCCTCGGGTTCGGGGAAGTCGACCCTGCTGCACTGCGCCGCGGGCCTCGACAAGGTGACGTCCGGGCGCGTCGTGCTCGCCGGGCTGGACGTCACCCACGCCGCCGACGCGACCCTGACCGGCCTGCGGCGCCGCGCCGTGGGGTTCGTCTTCCAGAACTTCAACCTCATCGCCTCGCTCACCGCCGAGCAGAACGTCGCGCTCCCGCTGAAGCTCGCCGGCGCCCGGCCGTCGCGCCACGACGTCCGGGCCGCCCTCGCGGACGTGGGCCTGGCCGACCGCGCGCGGCACCGTCCGCGCGAGCTGTCGGGCGGGCAGCAGCAGCGGGTGGCGATCGCCCGCGCGATGGTGACGCGGCCTTCGGTGCTGTTCGCCGACGAGCCCACCGGGGCCCTGGACACCGGGTCGGCCCGCATCGTCCTGCGGCTGCTGCGCCGCATGGTCGACACCGCCGGGCAGACCGTCGTGATGGTCACCCACGACCCGGTCGCGGCGGCGAGCGCCGACGCGGTGGTGTTCCTGTCGGACGGCCGGGTCGCCGACCGCCTGATGCGCCCGTCCGCCGCCCAGGTGGCCGAGCGCCTCACCCGGTTGGAGGGCTGACCCGTGCTGCGCATCTCCGCCAGCACCGTCCGGGACCGCTGGCCGCTGTTCGCCGGGGCACTGCTGACCGTCTCCCTCGGCGTGGCGCTAGTCCAGTCGTCGGTGCTCGTGCTGCTCTCGACGGGCGAGCCGAAGATCCCGCCGGGCGCCTCGGACCGGACGGCCGAGCAGATCCGGGAGGGGTACGTCGGGGCCGCGACGCTGCTGGGCATGGCCACGCCGCTGGCGATGTTCCTGGCGGTGTTCATCGTGGGCTCGACGTTCGCCTTCGCCGTGGAGCAGCGGCGCAAGGACCTGGCCCTGCTGCGCATGCTCGGCGGGAGCCGTCCCCAGCTCGTCCGGCTGCTGCTCGGCGAGGCGTTCCTGCTGGGGCTGGCGGGAAGCGGCATCGGGATCCTGCTGGGCGTGCCGGGCACCTGGCTCCAAGCCCGGCTGCTGATCCGGATCGGGCTGCTCCCCCACGGCTTCTCCGCGCACTGGTCCGCCGGGATCCTGCTGGTGTCGCCGATCGTGGGGATCGGCGTCGCGGTCTTCGGAGTGCTGTCGGCGTCCTACCGGGCGGCCCGGGTCCGTCCGTTGGACGCCCTGCGCAACGCCCCGCGCGCGACCCGGGTGATGACCGCCGGCCGCTGGCTGTCGGGCGTGTCCTCGCTGGCGCTGACGGTCATGCTGGTCACGGCCGGGCACGGCGCCGACCTGCTCGGCGTCCTGCTGATCGCGATGGGCGTGTCGGTGTTCGGGTCGATCGCCCTCAGCGCGCTGAGCCCCCTCGCCGTCCCGCTGGTCGGCCACGTGCTCGGGACCGCGCTGCGCGCCGGCGTCCTCGGTGAACTGGCGCAGGCGAACCTCCGCGACGCCGTCCGGCGCAGCGCCTCGACGGCCGCGCCCGTCATCGTCCTCGTCGGCCTGCTGGTCGGCCTGACCGGGGCGCTGAACTCGCTGGCCCGGGCCACCGGCGCGGACCTCGAACGGATCACCGCGGCCGACCTGGTGGTCACCTCGACCGGGGCCGCCGCGGCCCGGATCCCGCAGGTCCCGGGCGTCGCCCTGGCGTCCCCGCAGAGCCAGGTCGAGATGTCGGTGACGTCCCGGCACCGCGTGGAAGGCCGCTCCTACCGGCAGACCCGCTATTCGGGCATCACCGCCGTGGATGCCCCCGCCTACCGGCGCACCCACCGCCTCACCCTGCGCTCCGGCTCCCTGGACGCCCTGCACGGCCGCACCATCGCGATCGGCCCCCAACTGGCCGCCGAAGGCGTCCGCAACGGCGACGTCACGGCACGGGTCGGCTCCCGCAAGCTCGAACTGCGCATCGTCGCGCGCCTACCGGAAGTCCTGGAGAACGGCAGCGACAACTTCCTGGTGCCGCGCGACCTCATTCCCGCCTCGATGCTCGCGGACGCGCCCACCGAGACCCTGGTCCAGGTCGCGCCCGGCACGTCGCCGCAGGCCGTCGCCTCGCGGATCCGCGCCGCCAAGCTCGGCGAGGTGCGAACCCTGCGCCAGTGGGCCGATGCCAGGGTCGCGGAGCAGCAGCGCGGCACGACGGGGATCATGTCCGTCCTGATGGGCATGTCCGGCCTGTACGCCGCCATCGCGGTCGTCAACGCCGTCGTGATCGCCGCCGCCGAGCGCCGCACCGAGTTCGCCGTCGCCCGCGCCACCGGCCTGACCCGCGCCCAGGTCGTCCGGATGGCCGTCATCGAGTCCGCCGCGGTCACCTTCATCGGCCTGTCCCTGGGGGTCGTGGTCGCAGCGGGGGCTTTGGCGGGCTTCGTCCCGGCGATGCAGGGGGTGCACATCCTCGCCGTGCCGTGGAGCCTGCTGGGCCTGCTGACCGCGGCCTCCCTGGCCATCACCGCCGTGGCCGCCGCCCTGACCGCGATGGCCGCCACCAGGCCGTCCCTCACGGCACTGGTCGCCGCCCGCGAATAGGACGCGGGGCGCCCATAGAGGTGGAAAAGGGTTGGAGCGGGAGGGCGCCGCGCTGATACCGTCGCGCTCGGCCGTGCAGACGTCGCCAGGAGGTGAGTACCCGTGAACCCTGTCACCCATGGGTGCTCCTTCAGCTCGTCACGGTCCGGCGGCTGACAGTCGGTGTCGCCAGGAGCGCCTGAGATCGAGGCACTCCTGAAGGAGACTCCGATGAACACGAAGCCCTACAGACCCGGCCTGAGCGGGAACGCGGTGGAGATCACGCGCGTCGCGGACAGGCATTGGCACGCACTGGAAGACGACCTGGTGGTCGGCCGCGGGTACGCGGAACACCGGCCCGACGGGCGCCTGTTCGTCAGCATCGACGCCTGGCACGACGCCGCGTTCGACCGGCTCGCCGAGGCGATGCCGGCGGAACTCCCGGCGCCGCTGTACACGGTGGTCGACGAAGCCGACGCCGAGCTGACGGCCCGATGGCGGCGGGCCGGTTTCAGGATCCGGCGCCGCGAGTGGGAGTACGTCGTCCCGACCGACCCGCGGGCGACGGGGCTCGGAGGAGCCCTGCCGCCTCCGGGCGTGACGATCGTCCCCGCCGGCCAGGTGGACGAGGACCTGCTGCGGGCGGTCGACCGCGCGATCCGCGACGAGGTCGAGGCGACCGTCGGATGGTGGCAGTCAATGCCCGCGGAGGTGCTTCCCCGCCCCGCGGACGACACCGTCGTCGACCCGTCGAAGTACGCGGTGGCCGCGGCGCCGGACCGGTACCTGGGTCTGATCCGGGTGGTGACGGTCAGACGGCCGCGCATCGGGCTGCTCGCGGTCCGGGCCGGCGAGCAGCGCCGGGGCATCGCGCGCGCCCTTCTGGCCCACGCACTGGGGACGCTCCACCAGTCCGGATTCGACGCGGCCTGGGCCGAGGTCCAGGAGTCCAACCGGGCGGCCTCGGCACTGATCGAGGGCATCGGGGCCCGGTCGGTGAGCAGCAACCTGGAGCTCGTCCGATGACCAGGAACAGGCAGGGCCTCGAACGCGAGGGCAAGGTCGTCGAGTGCCTTCGCGCCGCCATGTTCACCGTGGAGCTCGAGGGCGGACACCGGGTGCTCGCGCACATCAGCGGCAAGATGCGCCAGAACTACATCAAGATCAACCTGGAGGACCGCGTCCTGGTGGAACTCACCCCGTACGACCTGACGCGCGGCCGGATCGTCTTCCGCTACCGCAACTAACGGCGCTCGGGCCCCGGTCACAGGCTTCCCGTGACCGGGACTCATCTCCGGGACGGCCAGGCAGTCGCCACCCGGGCCTCGATCCACGCAGAGGCGGTGCGATGCCGGGGAGGGCAGGGGGCTCTGCCCTCCCCGGCACGTCAAGCCGACTCGGTGGGGAGACCGGCCTCCACCCAGTCCTGGATGCCCTCGCGGTACTTCCGGACGTCGGTGTAGCCGAGAGCGGTGAGCCGATCGGCGACCTGTCCGCTGTTGGGGCACGCCGGGTTGGAGCAGTAGGTGACGATCGCGGCGTCGCGGTCGGGCAGCAGGGTCGGCACCTGGGCGTTGACGTCGGCCAAGACCAGTTCGAGGGCGCCGGGCAGGTGCTGCTTGGCGTAGTACTCGCCGCCCAGGGTGTCGAGGACGGTCACGGTGCCCGCTTCGATCGCTGCCTTGAGCTCGTCGCGGGTGATGAGTGCGGTCATGCCAGTACCCTCCAAGAATCAGGACCGTGGTCCGGTTATTGGTGGATACTAATCGGACCGCAGTCCGTTTGCAAGGGACGGCTCAGACACCAAGCCCGCGCCTGCCGGCGTTGAGCCCGCCCGTCCGGCGAAGCGGGGGAAGCGCGGCCGCACCCAGGGGGGGTCGGGCGCGGCCACTCGCCGGACGGGCGGGGGTCCTAGAGGGCGAGCCGCGCCCAGACGACCTTGCCGCGACCGCCGTTGACGTGCCGGTATCCGCAGCCGCCGGTCGCCAGGAGCCGCACCATCATCAGGCCCCGCCCGCCCTCGGCCTCGACATCGGCGTCCGGCACGACCGGCGGCGCGTGGGACGGGTCCCACACCCGGAACTCGACGGAACCGTCCAAAAGCGTGACCCACGCCTGGATCTCATGCCCCTCCAGGGCGTGCACCACGGCGTTCGTCGCCAGCTCCGACATGATCGTCCGCCCCACATAGTCGAGCCGCGCCAACCCCCACGCCTCACACGCCTGCGACACCAGCGACCGCGTCAGATACACGCTCTCCGGATAAGCCCGCCACCGAAGCTCGAACTCATTCGACGCCTTCGACGGAATCTTGTCCCGCATGTCCCGAATGCCATTCATCCCGGACCGCCTTTCTCCGTGAACCCTGCCCCCCACTTTCCCGTCGCCCGTTACGCTTGTCGCGTTTCGTTCAGTGATCCCTAACCGAAGGATCTTGAATGGCGCGCGTGGACCGACTGGATCCCGATCACAACCTGTGGCACTGGCTGTCCGTTGACCTGCGAGTTTGGCGCGAAGAACGCAACCTTTCCCAGGTGGACGTAGCTCAGATCTGCGGCGTTGACAATTCCACAGTTTCAAACTGGGAATCGGGCAGCGCGAAAATCCCCCATCGACACACCGAAACTCTTGACCGGGTTTGGCGTACTCGCGGTCATTTCACCCGACTTCGTGGACTTGCTGACAGCAGCCACGACCCGAACTGGTTCCAGCAGTTCGCCGCCTACGAGCGGCGAGCTTCAACCATCAGCCCATACTCGGCACTGGTGATTCATGGTCTCCTGCAGACTCCGGACTACATGCGCGCATTGATCGTCGGCGGCCAGAACATCGAGGACGTGGATGGCGCAGTCGAGGAGCGGATGGCACGGCAGGAAGTCCTCTCAGGACAGGATCCGCCGAACCTCTGGGTGCTGATCAAAGAGTCGGTCCTATGGGACGTCATCGGCTCCACGGAGATCATGAGAGCGCAACTCGCCTACCTGATCGAGGTGAGCCAACGCCGTAACGTCGTTGTTCGTGCCGTGCCGCGCAGCGTAGGAGCACACCCAGGAGTTGATGGATCATTCACCCTCCTCGAAGTAGATCGGAGGGGGGTGGCTTGGTCGGCGGCGGTCGGCGGCGGTCGGCTGGTGACGGACCCTGCCAAGGTCCATGACTACCGGGTACGGTATGACCGAATTGGCGCTGATGCCCTGTCGCGGGATTCCACGCGAATTCTCATAGCCAAGGTCATGGAGGCCCTGTGATGAGCAAGCCGATTTGGCGCAAGTCCCTGCGGAGCGGCACAGGCGGTGCTGGCGGCGAAGAATGTGTTGAGGTGGCCGCTCTCGCGGGGGGACGCGGCATCAGGGACAGCAAGGCACCCGACACCGGCCACCTCACCCTCACCCCCACAAGCTTCACCCAGCTCATCACCCGCGCAAAGCGCGGAGACCTAGACCTCTAACCCTCCCGACAACGCGGACGGCCTCGCCTTCGACCTACGGTGAAATCGACCGGCCGAAGGCGAGACCGCCTAGGGCCTGCCCATCGAGCGGAGGCCATGCAGTTAGCGGGCCGATATGGCACAAAACAAGCTGTAAAGGACCGTCCACCATGAGCGAGAACCCGTTGGTCCAAGCGCGTGACCGCTTCCCACTCGGCCTCCCGGGGCACGTTGTGCCTGTCAGCCCCCAGCAGCCGACTACCGACGCTCGCCCGTGGGGCATGGACCAGGCCGTCGATCCCGCCCCGGTCCGGGCGATGGGCAAGCACGGCAAGCCCACCAGCACCCGGCAAGAGAAGGTCGCGACCGAGTACACCGACGACAGCAAGACCAAGAAGGACGACTACACGCAGACAGTGACCGACTGATGCCGGCTTCGCTGGTGCTCCTGCTCGCTGAGCAAGACGACGGAGAAGCCGCCTACGTCCGTGATGCGCTCGCTCAACGCGGCGCCCGCGTAGTGCGGTTCGACACCGCGTCGTTTCCGTCGGCGTCCAGCGCGAGTCTCCGCCTAGCCCGCGATGGATGGCAGGGACGCCTGACCACCCCAGACGGGGTCATCCCACTGGAAGACGTCACGGCGGTGTACTACCGGCAACCGCAACCGTTTCGATTCCCGGACACCTTGAGCGAGCCGGAACGGCGATTTGCCACCGTGGAAGCCCGGTTCGGTTTCGGCGGGGTGTTCATGTCGCTGCCCGCCCGTTGGGTATCGCACCCGGCACGGTTAGCCGACGCCGAGTACCGGCCGCTCCAGATGGCCACCGCCGCCCGCTGCGGCTTCACCCTCCCCGCGAGCCTGCTCACCAACAGCCCCAGCGACGCCGAGACGTTCGCCCGTACGCGCGAGGGCGTGGTCTACAAAGCCACCATGCACAAGTTGGTCAGCGAGGCCGACCGGGTGAAGCTGATCTACACAACACGCGTGGACCCGGACGCCATCGACGCCCGGGTGTCCACCACCCTGCACCTGTTCCAGGCCAACATCCGCAAAAGCCATGACGTCCGCCTGGTCGCCACCACCGGCGGTCACACGCACGCTGTCGCGATCTTCACCGACGACCCGCATGGACGCCAGGACTTCCGCACCGCCTATGACACTCTTGGCTACGCCGTCACCGCCGTCCCCTCCGCCGTGGCCGACGCCTGTCACTCCTACCTCTTGGCGCTCGACCTCGCGTTGGGTGTGTTCGACTTTGCGGTGACCGACGACGGGGCATGGTGGTTCCTGGAATGCGGCCCCGGCGCCCAATGGGCCTGGCTGCAAGAACGCACCGGGGCCCCCATCTCCGACGCCATCGCCGACACCCTTCTAGGGGCAGCAGCATGACCGTCCCGTCCGACGCGTGGCGAACCCGCGCACGAGCCCTGGCCGACTTGCTCAGCGACCAAGGCGAAATCACCGACCCTGTGTGGCACCGGACGGTCGCCCGCGTTCCCCGGCACGTCTTCGTCCCCGCCTTCTACTCCAACGACGACCCGCCCGAACTGGTGGACGCCACCGACCCGCGCTGGCTTCGACTCGCCTACTCCAACGACACGCTCGTCACCCAACGCAAGGAACATCCCGACCATCCCGGCATGCTGTGGTCCACCAGTTCCAGCACACGCCCGAGTCTGATGCTCCGGATGTTGCAGATCCTGGACGTGGCCGACGGCATGACCGTTCTGGAGATCGGCACCGGCACCGGCTACAACGCCGCGTTGCTGTCCGAGCGGCTCGGCTCGTCACAGGTCGTCAGCGTGGACATCGACCCCGACCTGATCAGCGTTGCCCGGAACCGGCTGGCCGATGCCGGATACCGCCCCTCGCTCATGGCGGGAGACGGCTCCCGGGGCTGCCCTGCCCGAGCCCCCTACGATCGGCTCATAGCCACCGTGGCCACCGAACGCGTCCCCTACGCGTGGGTCGAACAGACCCGCCCCGGCGGCATCATCCTGGCCGACGTCCGGCCGCGGGGCATGACATGGGCCGGGGCACTCGCACGCCTCACCGTGGCCGACGACGGCACCGCGACCGGCCCTTTGATCTCCTGCACCTGGGGTTTCATGTCCGCCCGCCGCGACGTCGCGCTACCCGGCGTCCCCGAAGGCGTCCCCATCGACACCAGCATCACCCACACCCGCACGAGCGACGTTGGCCGCGACGCCCTCCGCACTCCTGGGCTGTCCCTGCTGATCTGGCAGCGCCTCCCCGGCCTCAACGCCTTCCCCGGCGCCAGCGCAACCCGGGTCACCACTCCCGACGGCTCATGGGCGAGCGTCACGGGCGGCTCCCCCGCCAAGGTCGAGCACGGCGGCCCGTCCGACATCTGGCGCCACGTCGAAAACGCACACGCCTGGTGGTCCAAGCACGACCGCCCCGACGTCGAGGCTTTCGGCCTCACCGTCAGCCACGACCAGTACCGCCTGTGGTTCCAGACACCCGAAGGCGAAAGCTGGCCGGCCCCCGGACAGCCATAGCCGCGCAGCAGGCGCACACCCCCTCGCGTCCCGCTCCTCCCAGGCGGCCGCTGGCCCACACGTGGGACCGGGACCCGCCGCACCGTCAGCGGCAGGAGCTCACTCCGCGGGAGACTCCTTGGGCTGCTCAAGCGCCTCGGCGATGGCGTTGAACTCGGCGAGTGCGGCCGTCAGGTCCTCGACGATCTCGCGGGCGATGACGGCCGGCGGCAACAGGCTGTCGGCGTCCTCCAGGCTCGGGTCCTTCAGCCACGGAGCGATGTCGAGGTTGAATCCTGCGTCATGCCGTTGGAGCGCATTCTGCGCTTGCTCGGCTACGGCACCACGTCGCCGAGTACGGACACCGAATCAACTCTCCCGCCCTCGCAGGCGCCAAGCGGGGACAACAAGAGACGCAGGCAACAGATCCATGGCACAGTGCGCGACCTCCTAACCGCTGGCCTACTCGAAGCACAGGCGAAAATCGTCTCCACCCGCCGTGCTCACCCAGCAGAAGCGACGGTCTTGCCTGATGGCCGCATCGAGTACGACGGACGCCTCTTCCACAGCCCTTCGGGCGCGGCGGACTACGTAACCAAGCGTTCCGAAAGCGGGTGGACCTTCTGGGCGGTTGAGACCGACACCGGCAGAATGACGCTCGACTCCCTCAGGAAACGTCTCGACCCGCCATCCACAAGCTGATTCGCAGAACGAGAAGCTCGGCGTCGTCGAGGGATGAAGGGCTCGGACGCTTTTTGGCCCTCGCCGGTCTCGCCGAAGGGTGCGGCACCGGGGATAGCGAGGCAGCCCACGCCTGGAACCCTTCCCTCTAACCCTCCCGACAACACGGCCGGCCTCGCCCTCGCCCCCGCTAGAGGACACCGGATCGACAAGGCGAGGCCCGTCCGAGGGCCATGCGCCCACCAGACGGAGATCGCGATGATCGAATGGCGGAAATCCAGCCTCAGCGGTACAGGTGGTGTCGGCGGTCAAGATTGCGTGGAGGTGGCCGCTCTCGCAGAGGGACGCGGCATCAGAGACAGCAAGGCACCCGACACCGGGCACCTCATCCTCTCCCCGAGAGCTTTGCCCAGCTCATCACCCAGGTGAAGCGCGGTGACTTGGACGTCTAACCCTCCCGACCCCCAGTCGAACCGGTCAGATAAACCGGGCAGATCTTGAACCAGACGACTCAAGTCCGGGCGCCGCTGAAGGCCGTCAGGACCGTCAGGGCATGCAGTGTCTCCGAGAGGACCTGGTAGTTCCAGCGCCTCATCCATGCCTCCGCTCGCGTGGGGCGGCGGGTAGTGTCGCCGAGGTGTCAGAGGACGGCTTCACCATCAGGCTTACTTCCGATCAGGCGTTGGTGCTCTCCGACTGGCTCGACCGCATGGAGACCAACGACGAGTTCGACGCGCTGGTGAACGAGGACCGGGCAGTGTGGTCGCCGATCCTCACGATCTCGGGGACATTGGCCACGTCGCTGGGGGAGATCTTCCTGCCGGACTACACCGCTCGCCTGGACGCGGCCCGGGAGCGGCTCAAGGACGCACTCGGCGACCTCGGGCGTCCACCGGCGCCCGCCCGCGACGTTCGTATCCCACGTCCCGATCAGTAGGTCGCGAAGGTGACGCTGATCGCACCGGGCGGGTTCTGCTGTGCTTTCGCAGAAAAGTAGAGCCCATCTCGCACGGTGGCCCCGTCGAGCCTGTGAGGGGCGGCGAAACGGCGACCCATCAGGATTCGAAGCGGATGTTGTGAGTGGTGGCGTCGGCGGCGGCGAAGGCCAGGAGCCGTTCACCCTCCTCGGCCAGCGCGTCCTTGTCTTGCGACGCGAGCTGCTCGTAGGGCCGGACGAGCAGCGTCGCGGTGTCCCGTTCACGATGCAGCTGCCAGTCACCGGCGGTGAACCCGTCCAGGAGCACGATGCCGGGCAGTGGACGGCGCGTGGCGTACTTCTGCGCGAGGAAGGCGTCGGTGATGACGCGGCTGCGGTCGGCGTGCGACAGCAGCAGATTGTCGAAGTCGTACAGAAAACGCGGCGGCGCGGGGGTGTCGGGATCGGGCCGGGGAGCGTCGGGCACGTCGAACAGTTCACGCCCGTCGTCGTCGGTGAAGACGGCCAGGCGGGGACGCAGCCGGTTCACCACCTCCCGCAACCGCGTCAGCCCTGACCACTTCTGCACGTCCTTCACGGACGCGGGGCCGAACGCCGCCAGGTAACGCAGGACCATCTCCTCAAGGGACGCGTCGGCCGCCAAAGATCGGGCCAGCCACGCCTCGGCGGTCGTGTGCGCGATGGGCCCGCTTCGCCCCCACACACCCCGGGGCGGCACCTGCACCAACGCCATCCTGTTGCGGGCCGCGTACGCGAGCGACGCCGCGGCCCGGTCGCCCCATCCCGCCGTCCGGCCGTGTTCGGCGAGCAGCGCGCCGAGTTCCTTGCTCGTACGCGGCTTCTCCTCCACCAACGGCCGGGCGGCGGCGACCAACTCGTCCATGTCCAAGCCCTGGACGGGTTCGCCGTGGGTGTGGTTGGAGAACAGGTCGCGGTCCAGGACGGGCTGGATCAGCGGGCGCAGCCACAGGCAGTCGCGTGCGCTCACCAGGTGGATCGTCGAACGCATCAACGCGATGCGCACGAGTTGCCGGTCGAGGAGCAGCTGCCCGATCTGCTCCGGGCGCACGTCCTCCAGCCGTACGCCCAGGCCCACGTACCACGAGTGCGGCGTCTGCGCCTGGAGACCCACCAGATGCTCCACCGCCTCCACTACGGGCAGTGTCGAACGGGCCAGCAGCAGTTGCCGGTCGAGCGTGGCGCGGTTGAGCGCGCGGCGAGTGAGCATCGGTGTCACACGGGTCAGAGTAGGGCGGAAGAGTTCCCTTGCTTCGCGCCAAGCAGCCCTGCGAAGCCGCATCCCCGGCCTTGGGCAGTTCGGTAGACGGCCGGTCGCGGTGGGTGGCGGCCTTCACTATTGGTCGACGACGTGCACTTTCGGTGCGTGCAGCCGGCGCGGTTCGGTGGGGAGCGTGGCGCGGTTCCTGATGGTGATCAGCTCGTCGTCCCAGCGGGCTTCGCGCAGTTCGGCGTCCGTCATGCTCAGGCCGTCGGGGTGCCGTCCGATGGCGGCGAGGTGTCCGCGGTGGCCCCAGGCCAGCCGTTCGACTTTCCAGCCCGGCCAGGTCTCCCCCACACGCGCGACGAGCCCCGGCGGGACGGTGGCGGTGGTCCAATAACGCAGGCGACGGGCGCGCAGGTCGATGACCGCGCCGTCGGTCACGGCGTCCTCGGCGGCCAAGGGAAAAGGCGCCTCGGCGGCCAGGGCGCCCAGAAGAGACTCCCCGTGATGCGCCA
This sequence comes from Actinomadura sp. NPDC000929, assembly GCF_040492065.1. NCBI lineage: Bacteria > Bacillati > Actinomycetota > Actinomycetes > Streptosporangiales > Thermomonosporaceae > Actinomadura > Actinomadura sp. NPDC000929. Next base: position 69,966 of record NZ_JBEUPA010000015.1, read on the forward strand.
GCAGCGGGACGATCGTGTTGGACAGTTGCCAGTGCGTGAGGGCCGCGTCGGCTTCGATGACGCTGACGAGGCAGGATGCGTCGGCGAGGGCGTCTGCGATCAGTTCGTGGTGGCGGACCGTGATCTGGCGGGTGTCCGGGTCCCAGTCGACAAACCAGTAGTCGCGAGCGGCCGGGTTCACCTCTACGGCCTCGGCCCTCGCCGGTTCGGGCGGGAGTCCGGGGAAGATCAGGCGGCGCAGTTCCTCGTCTCCGCCCCAGGCGTAGGCGACGTCCCAGTCCTCCCAGCCCGGCGTGGCCGCCTGGCGCAGGGCCATGCTCTCGCGGTGGCTGGCACCCGCGGGCGGCATGGTCAACGCGCAGCCGTAGAACCGGTACCGGCGCGTGGTCATGTCCAGGGCGATGCCCTGGCAGGACCGTGCCGTCTTCGGGGCTCCGTCGACGAGCCTGCCGTCGGCCCGGATCCTTTCCACGAGGCCGCTGCGGTCGTCGGCCCCCGTGAGGTGCCACCGGCCGTACTTCTCGTCCAACTCCCAGTGGGAGCCGTCTTCCAGGCGGACGAGATAGGCGGTCCAGCATCCCATCCGCGAACAGTACTGGTCGTACGCCAAGGCGCTCGAACGCGCGCGTGCCCTGACCAGCCGATCTGTCACTGTGTGCGGATATCGTGACGATCATGGCGCAGATCCGCTACCTCCAGGGCGACGCGACCTCCCCCCAGGCCGCAGGACCCAAGGTCATCGCGCACGTCTGCAACAACAGGGGTGGTTGGGGCAAGGGATTCGTCCTGGCGATATCCCGACGCTGGCCGGAGCCCGAAGCCGCCTACCGGCGCTGGCACCGCGACCGCGCCGCCAACGACTTCGGGCTGGGCGCGGTCCAGCTCGTCCAGGTCCGGCCCGACATCTGGGTCGCCAACATGATCGGCCAGCACGGCGTCAAGACCAGCCGGAGTTCCGGGCCGCCGATCCGCTACCAGGCGGTGCGGAAGTGCCTCCACCAGCTGGCCGCACACGCCATCGAGCTCGAAGCGACCGTCCATATGCCTCGCATCGGCTGCGGCCTGGCCGGCGGGCGATGGGACCGCATCGAACCGCTCGTCATCAGCGAGCTCACCGACCCCGGCATCTCCGTCACCATCTACGACACGCCATGAAAAGTTCGAGATCTCGGTGTCGGGGATGTCGAGAACGTGGGGGTGGCTCCGTCCCAGGGGCACGAGCGGCCGAGAACGGGCGCTCGACGGCACCGAGACAGGAGCGACGACCATGGAGCAGCACGAGATCACCGAGATCCTCAACCGGCCGTACAGCCAGGAGCTGCTGGCGCGTGATGTGACGCGGCTGGCCTACGTGGCCAAGGACGGCACGCCGCGCAACGTGCCGATCGCCTTCACGTGGAACGGCTCGGAGATCGTCATGTGCACCAGCAGGAACGCCCCGAAGCTGGCGCACCTGCGCGAGAACCCGATGGTGGCCCTCACGATCGACACCGAGGTGCACCCGCCGAAGATCCTGCTCATCCGGGGGCGCGCCGAGCTCGACGTCGTCGACGGCATCCCGGACGAATACCTCCAGATGAACGGCAGCTACGACATGACGCCAGAGCAGCGCGTCGAGTGGGAGGCCGAGGTCCGCTCCCTCTACGACGGCATGGTCCGCATCGTCGTCACGCCGACCTGGGTGAAGCTCATCGACTTCGAGACCACGCTGCCCAGCGCGGTCGAGGAGCTGGCGCGGCAGCGGGCCGAACGCCAGAGCGCCTGATCCAGCAGCGTGAGAGCCATGCCGTGTCAGAATCCTCGGCATGAGCGCCCCGACCCTCACCGAGCGCAGGCCGCCCTGGGTCGTCTTCACCTCTGGTGACGATTCGTGGGTGGCCTCCGAAACGGCGGCGCTCCAAGAACAGGGCGGGCTCGTCTTCCGACTGGACGGTCGAGAACTGCTCGACCCGGCTTCACTGTTCCGCGCCTTCGCCCGGGAATTGTCCTTCCCCGGTTACTTCGGCCACAACTGGGACGCGCTCGTGGACTGCCTGCACGATTGGCACGGCCCCGGGCACGGCGAGCGGGACGTCGCCGTCCTCGTCGACGACGCCGACGGGTTGGCCGGTGCGGAGTTCCTGGGCCTGCTCGTCTCGGTGCTCTGCCAGGCGGCCTGGAAGGCCAACCTGCAACTCGACGCCGACGGGGTCCCGCACGAGGACAGGAAGCCGTTCGCCTTGCACTTCGTGCTGCTGCTCGACCACACCCCGCCCGCCGTCCTCGCCGAGGCGGCGGCGAGCGGCAGGTCCGCATTGGTCCCCGGCAGCACGGGAATTTCGTTGGACCAATGCGAAACGATCACAATACGCGACCATGATCTACCTCAAAGCCACGACAAAGGATCGGGTCGGCCCCAAGAGGACGGCACAACACCAAAGTAGGTAAGCACCGTTCGACCGGCCGTTAAGTGCAACCGTTTTCGTTGCCGACCCGTGATGTCGCTCTCTTGATCATTCTTGGTACCGTTCCCCGGATGGCGGAAGCCAGCGCGCGGACCGATCTCCTGTATCCGCGCAAGGAAAACCCCTGGGGGGCACGTATGAAGACGGCTCTGCGCCGAACTGTGCTGTCATTGTCAGCACTCACCGTCACCACTGTCGGAACTCTGTCCCTCATGAGTCCGGCCAACGCCGCCGCCGCCTACTCGGTGCCAGGTGTCTGCGGCAGCGGCTACAAAGAAGTGCGAAGCATCGCCCTTTCCGGCTACAACAAGACCGCCGACGGGTGGGGCACCGTCGCATACGTGAAGATCGGCTACAACGCCGGCAACGGCAAGAACTGCGCCTTCACGCAAAAGTCGACGACGAACTACAGCTACGGAAAACTGTCCGAAGTCAGCGTCAAACTGCGGGAGCTGCGCTACGGGGACACCTCCTACGACGTCAACGGGCCTTACCGGTATTTCGCGGGACCGGTCTATGTGTCCGCCCGTAACACCTGCATCAATGTCTGGGGCTGGGAAGACTGGGCAGGCTCGTATGACTTCGGCCCGATAGCCTGCGGCTGAGCGCACCGGTCCAGTCGCCGTGGTCGCGCTGTCCTCGACAGTGCGACCACATCGGTGTCCGCGCCCCCACACCGAAGCCGACGAGGGTGTGTCAGCGGTCAGCATGGCGAGGCTCAGGCGGGAGACTCGCCCCCGGCCGGGTCCTCCAGGAGGACCTCTCCCCAGCAGGCCGTGCCCTCGTCGGTCCAGTGGCTGCCGTGCTGGCAGCCGTCCGAGCCGGTCCAGATCTGCGCCACCACCTGCCGGGGGCTGAACTCCTTCGGCACCGCGTCGTGCACGGTGATCCTCACGAGCCGCCGTCCGTCCTTGGTCAGCACCCTGCAGTCGAGCCTGACGCCCCCCGGAAGCACGGGGTTCTCGTCGGCGCCGATGTCGATGCCGTGGGAACGCGCGATGTCGCGATGTTGAACGGTCGGGGGCCGCATTCCTCTCTCGCGGACGGCGACGCTTTCGCGCCTTCGCAGGTGCTCGTGGAACGAGAAAGCGTCCCGGCGTTGGGCGGCTGATGCCGCCTTTCTGCCGGGACGCCTCGTGCTGAAGGTCCACGGAGCTTCAGATCCCGTGGACCCCCGGGTGTTCACCCTTGCCGTCGCCGTCGCCGCTGTCAGACGGCGGCGACGCCGCAGATCTCAGGGCCCGCCTGCGGCACCGTCAGGAGACGGAGGAACCGGCGGGCCGGTGGTGTCCGCGACCCACGATGGGGACGTCGGCCCCGCCCACGAGCGGGCGCAGCCGGTCCTTGTGGATCTCGGCGATGACGACCTTGTTGACGTTCACCGCCTCGGCGACCTTGAAGTCGACCACGAGGCTGGAGAGCCGGTAGGCCTCGACACCCGTCATTCCCAGGACGCCGACGAGGTAGTCGACGACCTCCTCGGCCGCGATCCGCATGGCCAGGTTGAGATCCGCGTGGATCCCCGTGCACCAGACGTGATCACGGTTCTCCGCGCGGGGGAACTTCAGGGCGCCGCCCTTGTGCACGAAGAACTGGACGGTCACCTTCATCGAGTGCTCGACGGCGGTCTGGTCGACCTCGCCGTGCCCCTGCGCGCCGTGGGTGTCGCCCGTGTAGTACATACCGCCCGGCTGGAAGACCGGGAGGTACAGCGTGGACCCCGCGACGAGATCGCGGAAGTCCATGTTGCCGCCCCACCTGCCGGGCGGGTTGGCGGAGACGGCGCCGACCCGGGTCGGCGGCGCGACCGCCATGATCCCCGCGAACGGCCTGAAGGGGATCTCGATGCCGCCCCCGAAGGCGTAGAACCGCTGCTCGGGATCGAGCCGGAGCAGGCGGGCGGTCCGCCGCTCCAGAAGATCGCCGAGGACCCCGAGGCCGGGGCCGGTGCTGTTCACGCCGTAGGGGACGCGCGGCGAGACATCCAGAACGCGGATCTCCAGCACGTCGCCCAGTTCGGCGCCCTCGACGCCGATCGGCCCCGTGAGGACGTGGCCGCTCGATCCCTCCGGACGCGGCATCGCCGCCACTTCCAGCAGCTCGGGCAGCACCTGGTCGGCGGGCACCCCCAGTGCCCGGAAGTAGGCGATCGGGCCCTCGGGAGCGGTCGCCCCGGTCCAGCTGACGGTGTTGATGGTGACGCACGCGCCAGGCTTGACGGTCAGGACGGGTTCGAGCCGGGGACGAAGAGGCCCCAGCTCGCGGTCTTTCGACTGGTCTCCAGTACCACTGCCTTGGGCAAGCGGGATCGGAGCCTGTCAGGCATCTCACTCATTGCGAGACGTCCTTTCTCGTTTTCGGCGTTCAGCCTTGCCGCCTTGTGCGGCCTTGCAGGTGGGACCGTCCGTTTCCCGCCGCGCCCGGCACGGAGCGTGAGCCGGTCAGCGGGTATCCGGCCGCCTCGCCGGGAGGCCGGCGTTTCGGCGAGGTGGATCCCGCGGGAAAGCGAAAAGCGCCGGGCCCGTTGATCGGGCCCGGCGCTTCTGGTCGTCGTTCGCGGGTGTCAGATGCGGGTCATGGCGGACCTGTATCCGCCGCCGCCGGGGTAGACCCATTCGCCGGTGAGGGCGTCGCCGTCACGGCTGAAGGTGCCTTCGAAGTAGGCGGGGCTGCCCTTGGCGCCGCCCCAGATGGTCAGTTTGTCGCCGGTCAGCTCGTAGACGTAGTCGAGGGTGTTGCCGAGCGAGTCGTAGTACCGCGACATCACGTCCTCGCCCGCGGGTTCGCCGAACGGGCGGAGCTTGCCGATCACTTCGATGCCGGTGACCGGTTCGCCGAACTGGGTGAGGTCGACGTGCTGGAGCAGGAAGTAGCGGCCGGGCATCCACTCGTAGCGGACGGTCCCCTCGGCGCCGCCGGTGACCTTCCAGGTGCCGACCAGGCGGTCGAGGGCCCGCACCTCGGCGCTCGGCTGGTCGCTCTCGTTCGGAACGTTCTCGTTCGGGCTCTTCTCGGACATCGTGTCCTCCTCTTCGCGGGTGTTCGCCGGTACCTCGGAGCGCCCGGACGCTTTCGGACATGACATCGATGTGACGTAGGTCACTTCTGCGGGACGTCGAGATCCGGGGCCCGGTCCCGAGGTAGCGGCGAGAACCCATCGATGAGGAGGAATCCATGACCACCGCCATCGCCCCTTCGGCCGGCGTCCGCCGGACGTCCCGCGTCCTGGTCGCCGGCGCCCTCGCCGGGCCGCTGTTCTTCGCCTCGGCCGTCACCCAGATGGTCATGCGGGACGGCTTCGACATCAGGCGGCACCCGATCAGCCAGCTCGCCACCGGTGATCTCGGCTGGATCCAGATCGTCACGTTCGTGCTCGCCGGGCTGGGCGGCGTCGCCCTGGCCGTCGGCCTCAGGCGCACGATCACCGAGGAGGCCGGGCGGCGGGCACTGCCCGTCCTCGTCGGGGTCTTCGGGGCCGGGCTGGTGGCCGCCGGGCTGCTCCCGATGGATCCGGAGAACGGCTTCCCGGTCGGCACACCGGAGGGGCCGGTCGACCAGATGTCCTGGCACGGGGTCGCGCACTCGGTCGCGGCAGCCGTCGCCTTCACGGCCCTCGCCATCGCGGCCGCCGTGATGACCGTCCGGTGCGTGCGCCGGCGAGCCGTGCTGCCGGCCGTGCTGAACGGGGCCGTCGCTCTCGTCCTGCTGGTGCCCATGTCGCCGGATCACATGAGCCTGCAGATCGCGCTGAACGGCCTGGTCGCCTTCACCTGGACGACCGTCGTCGCACTGTCGCTGCGCCGCCGGAGCACGCACCCGGGCTGACCTGGCTGTACAGCGGGAACCCGGCTCGTGCACTGTGGGACCAAGGGGAGGATCGCCATGAAGTACCTGCTGCTCAGCTACACCCCGGCCGCCGCCTGGGACGCCGCCACCGCCGACGCTCTGTCGGAGGAGGCGCTCGCCGCGTTCGCCGAGTACCAGAAGGTCGAGCGGGAACTGACCGAGACGGGCGAGTTCGTCACCAGCGAGGGGCTCGGCCACCCGGTGGTCAGCACGACGGTGCGCCGGGCGCCGGACGGCGTGGTCGCGACCGACGGGCCGTTCGCCGAGCTCAAGGAGGTCCTGGCCAGCTTCGCCGTGATCGACGTCGCGGGCCGGGAACGCGCCGTGGAGATCGCTTCGCGGATCGTGGAGGTGCTCGGCGAGCCGATCGAGATCCGGCCGATCATGGGGGAGGAGTTCGCGGCGTGAACGGCGACGTCGAGCATCTGCTGCGCGCGGAGGCGCCGCAGGTGCTCGGCGCCCTGGTGCGGCGCTTCGGACGCTTCGACATCGCCGAGGACGCCGTCCAGGAGGCCCTGCTGGCGGCGAGCGAGGACTGGCCTGCCCGGGGCGTGCCGGAAGACCCGCGGAGCTGGCTGATCAGGATCGGCTACCGGCGCATGGTGGACCTGCTCCGCTCCGACCAGGCGCGGCGCCGGCGGGAGCACGAGGCCGGGATGACCGAGCTGGCCATGGGGGCGCCGGCCCGCCGGGCCGGTCCCCCGCCGGAGGTCGACGACAGCCTCACGCTGCTGATGCTGTGCTGCCATCCCGCGCTGAGCACCACGTCGCAGGTCGCGCTCACGCTGCGCGCGGTCGGCGGCCTGACGACCGCCGAGATCGCGCACGCCCACGGCACGACCGAGGCCACCATGGGGACGCGGATCAGCCGCGCCAAGCAGCGGCTGGCCCGCGCCGGCGCCCGCTTCACTCCCCCGACCGACGCCGACCGGGACGCGCGGATGGCCGCCGTGATGCGGGTGCTCTACCTCGTCTTCAACGAGGGCTACACGGCCACGGCCGGGCGGGAGCTCGCCCGCGTCGACCTGACGCGGGAGGCGATCCGGCTGGCCCGCATGCTCCACGCCTCGCTCCCGGGCGACGCCGAGGCGACGGGCCTGCTGGCGTTGATGCTGCTCACCGATTCGCGGCGCCGGGCCCGCACCGGCGCCGACCGCGAGCTGGTGCCGCTGGACGAGCAGGACCGCACGCGCTGGGACCCGGACCTGATCCGCGAGGGCACCGAGCTGATCGACGGCGTCTGGAACCGCGGCGCGGCGGGCCCGTACCGGCTTCAGGCGGCCATCGCCGCCGTGCACGCGGCGGCCGCGTCGCCGGAGGAGACCGACTGGCCGCAGATCGCGATGCTGTACCTCTGGCTCGAACGCCTCACGCCCACCGCGCCGGTCCGGCTCAGCCGCGTGGTGGCGGTCGCCCGAGCGTTCGGACCGGCCCGGGGCCTGGCCCTCCTGGACGACCTCAACGGCCGGCACCGCCTGGACCGCGACCCCCTCACGCGGCAACGCGAGCGCGCGGTGCGCGCCCACCTTCTGCAGATGACCGGCGACGACGCGTCCGCCGCCGCTCTGTACCGCCAGGCGGCCGCCCTGACCGAGAACCAGGTGGAGCAGCGCTACCTGCTCGGCAAGGCCGACCGCCTCGACTGACCACGGCATGTCCGGTCGCTGCGGGGGCGGCGGCCGTGAGTCCGGCCGCCTCGGCTCAGGTATCGAGATATCGTGGTCTGTCGGTTCGACTGTGAGGGAGATGGCTGATGGCCGCGGCGGCGGAGTTGGGGCCGGAGGAGCTGATCGACGTGTTCAAGGCCCTCGGCAATCCCGCCCGATTGCAGATCATGCAGTGGCTGAAGGAGCCCGAGCGGCACTTCGGCGAGTGGGAGCCGATCGCGGACCGCGAGGAGGTCGGCGTGTGCGTCACGCACATCCAGGCCAAGGCGGGGCTCGCCCAGTCGACCGTCTCCAGCTACATGAGCACGCTCGAACGGGCCGGGCTCGTGCGGGCGACCCGGGTGGGCAAGTGGACCCACTACCGGCGGGACGAGGAGCGGCTGGCGCGGCTGGCGGAGGCGCTCGCCATCACCATCTGATTGACGAATCGCGATATGTCGATATGATTTCCCCATGTCGACCTCGGATGCCACTCCCCTCGCCCTGATCGTCCACGCCCATCCCGAGCCCCGCTCGTTCAGCACCGCCCAGATGACCACGGCGGCCCAGGCCCTGCGCGAGGCCGGTTACCGCGTCGACGTCCTCGACCTCTACGCCGACGCCTGGGCCCCGACCCTCGCCCGCGACGACTTCCCCTCGGTGGAGGGCCACTTCAAGCCGCAGGCCGAGCAGATGCGCGCGGTCAGGGAAGGGACGCTCGACGCGACCGTCCAGGCCCACCTCGACCGCCTGCTCGCCGCCGACCTGCTCGTGCTGTCGTTCCCGATGTGGTGGTTCTCGCTGCCCGCGATCCTCAAGGGATGGGTGGACCGCGTCTTCGCCATGGGGGCGGTCTTCGGCGGCGACCACGGTCTCTTCGAGAACGCGGCCCTCGCCGGCAAGCGAGCGATGCTGTTGTTCACGACCGGCGGTCCCAGCGAGATGTTCCAGCCTGGCGTCTTCGGCTCCATGGACGACTTCCTGTTCCACATCCATCGCGGAATGCTGGAGTTCGTCGGCTACCGGGTGCTCGACCCCGTGGTCACCTATGGACCGGCCCACATGACCGACCAGGAACGAGCGGCGGCGCTGGAGACGGTCAGGGAGTCCGTCACGCTCATCGCGGCGGATCCCGCGTCGCGCGACGCCTCACTGGTGTGAGCCGCTCCCGCCGGTGAACCGCGGGACGCGCCGCCGGGCCGGACGGCCCGCCCACCCGCTCGGATATGTCCTAGTTTTTCTGTAATCGACGGGAGGGTGGCGGGGTCTCTTCTGGCGTGGCCGAACGGTTCGGTCCGGTGGCGCGAAGGGATGCGGATGGACGGCGGCGAGGAGCGGCTGGTCGCGGCGGCGCAGGCCGGCGACGCGGCGGCGAGGGAACGGCTGGTGTCGACCTGCCTGCCGCTGGTGTACAACGTCGTCGGCCGGGCGCTGGACGGCCACGCGGACGTGGACGACGTCGTCCAGGACACCATGCTGCGGATGCTGAACGGCCTCGGCGGCCTGCGCGACCCGTCGCGGTTCCGGTCCTGGCTCGTGGCGATCGCGATGAACCAGGTGCGGCGCCGGTGGTCGGCGAACCGGAGGCGCCCCGCCGTCGGCCTGGACGCCGCGCACGAGATCCCCGACCCCGGCGGCGACTTCGTCGAGACCACCATCGTCCGGCTCGGGCTGTCCGGGCAGCGCAAGGAGATCGCCGAGGCCACCCGGTGGCTGGACCCCGCCGACCGCGACCTGCTCTCGCTGTGGTGGTTAGAGGTCTCGGGCGAGCTGACGCGCACCGAACTCGCCGCGGCCCTGGACGTGAAGCGGCGCCACGCGGCCGTGCGCGTGAACCGGATGAAGGAGCAGCTGGAGACGGGACGGCTCGTGGTCCGCGTGCTCGCCGCGACGCCGCCGTGCCCGGGCCTCGCCGAGGTGACGGCCTCGTGGAACCGGCGGCCCACGCCCGTGTGGCGCAAGCGGATCGCCCGCCACGCGCGCGGCTGCGACGCCTGCCGCGCGCACCGGCGCAGGCTCGCCCCGGCGGAGGCGCTGCTCGCGGGCATGGTCCTCGTCCCGCCCCCGGCCCGTCTGTCGGCGGCGGACCTGGCGAACGCCAAGCTGTCGGGCGCGGACGTCGCCCTGCACGCCTCGCGCGGGGCCCGGACGGCGGCGATCGTCGGGACGGCCACGGTGGCGGCGGTCGCGGTGGCCGTCTGGTTCTTCGCCGTGCCCGGCGACGAGCCGCCCCCGGCCGCCGCGCTCCCGAGCGCGCCCGCCGCCACTCCGAGCGCGGCGCCGACCTCCTCCGAACGTCCGTCGCCCACCCCGTCCAAGACCCGACGCTCGCCGAAGCCGCGCAAGACGTCCACGGCGCCCCTCAGCCCGGGACGCCAGGTCGTCCGCCTCGCCAACATCCAGCGGGCCAGGCACGGGTGCCGTCCCCTGCGCGAGAATCCGAGGCTGACCAGGGCGGCCCAGAGGCACTCCGCCGACATGGCGGCGCGGCGCGTGCTCTCCCACGACGGCGCGGGCGGGCAGGATCCGGGCGCCCGCATCACCGCCGCCGGATACCGGTGGCGGGCCTGGGCGGAGAACATCCAGCAGGGCGCCGCGACGCCGTCCTCGGCGGTGTCGAGCTGGATGACCAGCACCTACCACCGCGCCAACATCCTCAACTGCGACTACACCGAGATCGGCGTGGGCGTCGCGTCCGGCCCCGGCGGCCCCTGGTGGACGCAGGACTTCGCCTCACCTCAGTGAGGCGTGCGCGCCGGACGGGTTCGCGCCCCTCCCGTGCGCGCACGCCTCCGCACGTCAGCGGGCGCCGAAGTTCTGCGTCCAGTACGGGGTCCCGGACTTGAGCGCCACACCCACGCCGATGTTCTTGAACCGGCAGTTGAGGATGTTGGCCCGGTGCCCGGAGCTGTTCATCCAGGCGGACATGACGGCGGCGGGCGTCCGCTGGCCGTAGGCGATGTTCTCGCCGTAGGTGGACCAGCGGTAACCGGCGGCGGTGATCCGGTCGCCCGGGCTCCTGCCGCTGGGGTTGGTGTGGTCGAAGAAGCCGCGGGCGACCATGTCGGCGGAGTGGCCCTGCGCGGCGGCCTGGAGGCGGGAGTCGACGGTCAGGGCCCCGCAGCCGTTCTTGGCGCGCTCGGCGTTGGTCAGGGCGACGACCTGCTGGGCGAGCGTGCCGCCGCCCACGCTGCCGCCGCCGGGCGCCGTGGAACGGGGCGCCGGCGTGACCGGCCGCTTCTTCTTCTGCGGACGCTTCGTGATGTGCTTCGCGGGCTTCTTCGCGACGGTCGAGCGCTTGGCGGTCTTGGAAGCCGTGGGCTTGCCGGCGGGCGCCTTCGCCTTGGCGGGGGACGGGGTGGGCGCGGGGGCCGCGCGGTCGGCGACCGGCCTGGAATCGGCCGGGGCCTCCGAAGACCCGGTGACCCCGTAGGCGACCCCGGCCGTCAGGGCGACCACGCTCGCGCTCGCGCCGACGGCGGCCCACCACCGCCCGCTCGGACGCGGCGCCCGCCCGTAGCTGCCGCGGCGCGTCCGGGGACTCCGTCTCGACCCCGTGCTGTTCCTCTCGCTCACGTGAGCCTGCCTTCCTGGTTTCCGAGGATTTGTCGGACACCTGGGAGACCTGGCGGTTACGCCCGGATAACAGAAAGTGCGAGCGAAATCTGAGAATCGTTCCTACCTGCGAGAACGTGACGGGAGGCGAGTCGACTCAAGATCGCGTGTGCGGGAGCGGAGGGGCCTGGTTCCCGGCGGCACGTGTCCTCGGGGCGACAGCGGCCCGGCCGGGATCGAGATAAAGCGTTCTCACTCGGTGAGATCCTGCGTATTCTCCTCGTGGCCTCGGGCGCGGCGAGGGAAGGACGCGGGATGAGCGGAAGCGGAGGCAGGGCGCGATGAATCCGTACGGAGGAGGACAAGCGCCCGGACCCGGGTGGCAGCCCGGACCGCCGCCGCAAGGTCCCTGGCAGCAACCCCAAGGCCCCTGGCAGCAGCCGCAAGGCCCTTGGCAGCAGGGGCAGGGCTCATGGCAGCAGCCGCAGGGCCCGGGGCGGCCCCCGCAGGGTCCGTGGCAGCCGGGTCCGCCGCGCCGGATGACGTTCGGGCGTCTCTTCAATCCGTTCGCCGTCGGGAGCGCGGTCTTCACGCCGTCCCGGCCGGAACGCGTGCACGACGCGGCGGTGAAGAAGGTGCAGATCTGGCGAACGGTCGTCGGTCTGGTCGCCGTCACGTGGATGCTGTTCTCCTACGGGCTGGCGAAGGACCCCAACGGCGTGTTGGACGACCGCTTCGCCCAGATCCGCACCACCCTCATCACGCTGGCGGTGACGTTCCCGATCGCCGTCACCGTCTTCATCGCGGCGGCCCGTCCGCCCAACCGGCGCCTGTACCTGCGCCGCGCGGCCAAACCCGCCGGGGCGCTGCTCACGCTGGCGATAACGCTCGCCGCGCCGAGACTGGCCACGGGGCTGGGCTATGTGACCGAGGACACCGACTGGACGGCGTCACCGTGGCGGCTGGTGCTGCTGTTCGCGATCGGCGCCTTCTCGTTGTGGTACATCCCCTTCGGCCTCTACGGCATCGTGCAGTCACTCGTGCACGTCTTCCGGACGGCCGACCTCCACGACACGGTCCCGCCACTCCTCGCGACGCTGCTCGTCTGGGAGGTCGCCGTCTTCGACGTCTTCCAGGGCGCCTACGGCGGCGTCCCGTTCGTGGTGCGGCTGGGGTTCATCCTGGGAGCCCCGCTGTCCGTCACCGCCGTGGCGATGTGGGAGCTGCGGCGTCTGCGGACGCGGCACGGCCTCACCGTGCGCGGGGCGCTGGGCCGCTGAGCCGCCGCGGCCGTCGATGGGCCGTCGCTTCCGACGGCCCATCGACGCGGTCTTCTAGAGGGATCGCTTGCTCAGGAGGAGGTTCGGGGTGCCGGACGGGTTGCCGGTGATCTTTCCGCTGACGGCGTTGGAGACGAGCCAGCTGCGGATCGTGCTGTAGGACGCGTCCCCGTTCGCGGACTTGTACAGCGCCGCGACCCCGGTGACGTGCGGGGTCGCCATCGACGTGCCGCTGATGGTGTTGGTCCCGCCGTTCAGCCAGGTGGAGGTGATGCCCGTCCCGGGCGCGTACAGCTCCACGCAGCTGCCGTAGTTGCTGTAGGACGCCTTGGCGTCGGTGCTCGTGCTCGCAGCGACGGTGGTGGCGTTGCTCGCGCTGGCGGGCGAGTAGTTGCAGGCGTTGCCGTTGTCGTTGCCCGCGGCGACGGCCAGGAAGACGCCGGAGCTCGCGAGGTTGTTCGCGGCCGTGTTCACCGAGGACGAGTAACCGCCGCCGAGCGACATGTTCGCCACGGACGGACCGCTGTGGTTCTGGGCGACCCAGTTCATGCCGGCGATGACACCGGAGTTGGTGCCGCTGCCCTGGCAGTTCAGGACGCGGACGCCGCGCAGGTTGACCCTCTTGGCGACACCGTAGCTCGTGCCGCCGACCGTCCCCGCGACGTGGGTGCCGTGGCCGTTGCAGTCGACGCCGTTGCCGCCGGTCGCGTCGTAGACGTTGCTGGCCCTGCCCCCGAAGTCCGGGTGGGACGGGTAGAGGCCGGTGTCGATGATGTAGGCGGTCACTCCGGACCCGGCGGCGTTGTAGGTGTAGCTCTTGGACAGCGGAAGGCTGTCCTGGTCGATGCGGTCGATCCCCCACGACGGCGGGTTCTGCTGCGTGGTGGCGACGCGCACGACCGCGTCCTGCTCGACGGACGCGACGCCGGGCGTACGGCGCAACTTGGCGAGCTGGTCGGAAGTGAGCTTCGCGGAGAATCCGTTCAGCACCTTCCCGAACCGGTGGCCCGCGCTGATGCCGTTCTTGGAGACGGTCCTGCCGACCGAGACACCGGACTTCAGCGTCACGATGTACTGGCCGCTGACGCCCTGACCGGGTGCCGCGAGAGTCAGCGGGGCGTTGGGGGTCACCGCCTGCGCGGGAGTCGCCAGGACGGCCGCGAGGGGAGCCGCGGCCAGGACGGCGAGCAGGGGCTTTCTCATTCGTAACTCCGTTTCGTGCGGGGGCCCGGCCTGCGGAAAGGCCGGATTCACGAAGGGCGAATGAGAGGAGGATCAAACAGAACGTGAACAATCGTCAATTATTCGACGACAACGTGATTTCAATGTCAACGCCATCCCACCCCGATCCCGGCCCCGGCGCCTCTGGCCGTCACCGGCCGGAGCGCCCACAATGCGGGGAGGAGAGGGACGGTGCCACGAATGGAACGCGAGCACTACGGCCGCCTTCTGCGGCTCGCCTACCTGACACTCGACGACGGAGACCACCCGCTCTCGCCCGCCCGCCGGGCCGTCGCCGAGGCGATGCGGGTGCGGCGCGGCGGCTATCCGGCCATGCGTGCAAAGCTCGTCGCGACCCTGCTCAAAGACCCGCCGACCGGACGGCACCGGCTTCGCGGCCTCCTCTTCGAGCCCGCGCGCGGCGAACCGGGCCCCGTCCGGACGGCTCTCCTGGAGTTACCGCCGCACGAGCGGCTCGCCTACCTGCTCCACCGGGACGGGCTCTCCGCCCCCGAGGTCGTCGCCGAGCTGGGCGTCCATCTCCCGATCGTCTTCGGGGACGTCGACGGGACCATCAGCGCCGTGGGCGACCGGACGGACATGGACGAGGCCGCGCAGCGAGCCGAGATCGAGGCGTTCGACCCCGACCTCGTGCGGCTGCGGCCGCCGCTCACCTTCCCGCGCGCGGGGCGCGCCGCCGTGGCGGTCGTGGTCGCCGCGGCGCTCCTGACGGTCGCCGGGGCCTTCCTCACCCGGGCGGACGAAGGCCGCGGCGCGCCCGCCCTGATCGGCCTCCATGCGTGGTCGGCGAACAGCACGCCGAGCATCGACGACTGGCCCTCGCAAGGCCCCCTCCTCCGCGACGCGAAGCTGCTGCGGCGGGCGGCGGACGCCTGGCGCGGCGACCGCCGCGACCCGCCGCTCGGCCGCGTCGTCGTCCTGTACGCCGGGACGGTGGACGGCGCGTCGCTGGTGGTGCTGCGCGACTCCCCCGGACCGCGGGACACGACCAGCGTGGCGCAGTACTTCGAGCGGCGGCTGTCGCGGGGCGTGGAGTCGGTCCGCGAGCTCGGGACCGACGCGGGGCAGCTCATCATGGTCGGCATGACGTGGCGCTACCTCGTCCCGCCGTGGCTGCTGGACGTGCGGGCGGCGGTGCCGTCCGGGCGGTCCCCGGAATGGCGGCCGGTGGACGTCCGGGACGGGCTGAGCGCTCCACTGCCGTGGAACTGGTTCACGCCGAGGTGCCAGAACTACGTGGTGTTCCAGATGAGGTCCGGGGTGGGGACGGTCACCCAGCTCGCCTCGAACGATCCGCGGTCGGCGGCGCCGCGCGTGTGGTTCCGGGACCCGGCGGAGCAGGAGCGGCCGTCCGGGTGGGCGGCGCTGAACGCCGTCGCCTGCGCGGGGGCGACGTCCCTGAGCGAGTCGGGCGACCTGCGGCTGGGGCGGCTCTGGAGCGGGCGCCTGCCCGACGGCGGCGGCCGCGCGACCCTGCTCACGGTGGACGCGTCCTCCCCGCCGGGCGGCGCGGGCCGCTCGATGCTGATCTCCGAGGACGGGCAGGCGCTGTCGGAGCGGGGAGGGACGAACGGCGACTTCGCCTCGCCCGGCGAGACGAAGACCGCCGCGGTGTGGTGGCGGTCGCCCCGGCGCTGGCGGCTCGTGGCCGCGGCGGGGCCGGGCGTCGCGCGGCTGAGGTCGGTCGGCGAGCTGGGCTCCCACGAGGACGCGCCGGACCGGCAGGGCGACGCCCCTCTGCTCATGGTGCCGGGCCCGCGCACCGGTGACGCGGCCGATCTGCCGGTCGTCCAGGTCGTGGCGTACGAGCGGGACGGGGACCGCACGGTCGTCACCCCCCGCTGACGGGGCCCCGGGCGCGGCCGGTCACTTCAGGTTGGCGGTGAGGGTCCCCTCGGCGCCGAACAGCTCCTCGCGCCAGCGTTCCAGCAGGTCGGTGCTGTCGAAGTCGTCCGGGTGGAAGCCGGGCTCGTTGTAGGCGCGCAGGCGCCGGATCACCTCGCGTTTGAGGAACGGCGAGTGCCGGAGCGCGGCGAGGCTGCGGCGCAGCCGTCCGGGACGGTAGGCGGCGGGGTCGCCCAGCACCGAGACGGCCGTGCCGGTGACCATGAGGAACAGGAACCCGGCGCTGATGACCCGCATGGTCCGGACGCGGGTGCGCTCGGTGCCGCCGACGTGCCGGAAGACGTCGAACGCGACGGCCTTGTGCTCGGACTCCTCCAGCGCGTGCCACAGCAGGATCGACCGGACGCTGGTGTCGCCGAGCAGGTCCCGCGCGCGGGGATCGGTGAGCAGGCACTCGGCCACGGTCGCGGTGTAGTGCTCCAGCCCGGCGGTGAAGCCGAGGCGGACGATCGGCGGCAGGAAGCGGTCGGCGAGGCGCAGGTCGCGCTCGACGACGGCGGAGATCCGATGGGTCGGGTAGCCCATCGCGCGGAGCGTCCGGTTGAGGTGGTCGTGCTCGCGCCCGTGGACGACCTCCTGCCCGATGAAGCCGCGCACCCGGGCGGCGAGGTCCGGGTCGGTGACGCGGTCGCGGTAGTGCCGCACCGAGCGGACGAAGAAGTCCTCGCCAGGCGGGAACGTCGCGGACAGCAGGGCCACGAGGTGGCTCATGACCAGGTCGCCGTCCACGTAGTGGCGGCGCAGGGATCCCCTCGGGTGGTCGAAGGCGACCCGGCGGGTCTGGATGGCGTGCTGGGTCATGCGGACCTCATCTCGGACGCGGGGGCGTGTGGGGGGCCGAGTAGACGTAGTCGTCCAGCGGGAACGTGCGGGCGGCGTGCGCGGCCTGCGCCGCACTCGTCGGCCGCAGATAGGGCGTGTCACCGTGATGGTCGAAGTAGTAGCTGTTGGCGGTGGCGCAGCCGTTGGTCGCCCAGAGGGAGCCGGCGAGCCGCTCGCGCATGCGGTTCGTCCAGCGCTCGGTCGGCTCGGGACGCACCTCCACCGAGGTCGCGCCCCGGCGGCGGGCCTCCTTGATCACGCGGACGACGTGGGCCGAGGTCGTCTCGACGAGCTGGTGCCAGGTGCCGCCGACCCAGCCGTACGGGCCGAACATCATGAAGTGGTTGGGCAGCCCGGGGATGCTGATGCCCTCGTACGAGGCGAGCCGGTTCTCGGCGTAGAACGTCGCGAGGTCGAAGCCGTCGCGGCCGCGCACCGGGGTCCGGCGGTAGACCTCCGGGTCGCTGGCCAGGCGGAACCCCGTCGCGAGGACGATGGCGTCCACGTCGCGTTCGCGGCCGTCCGCGGTGCGGACGCCCGTGGGGGTCACCCGGTCGATGGGATCGGTGACCAGGGCGACGTTCGGCCGGTTGAAGGTTCTGAGGTAGGTGTTGGAGACGGACGGGCGCTTGCAGCCGAGACCGTAGCCGGGCGTCAGCCTCCGCCGGGTGCCGGGATCCCTGACCTGCGTCCGGTACCAGAGGGATCGGGCCAGCCGCGCGCCGCCGTGGGCGAGGTAGGGCGCCCTGCCGTGCCCGACGACCAGGTCGACCAGGACCATCTCGACACCGCGCGTGGCCGTTCGGCGCACCGCGTCCTGGACGCGCGGGGCGCGCCGGAACAGCCACCGCACCGGGCGCGGGACGGGCGCGTCCAGCTTCGGCCCCACCCAGATCGGGGTGCGCTGGTAGACGTCGAGGCGCGCGGTCAGCGGCGCGATCTCGGGGATGATCTGGACGGCGCTGGCGCCCGTCCCGACGACCGCGACCCGCTTGCCGGTCAGGTCGCAGCCGTGGTCCCAGCCGGACGAGCGCAGCACCGCGCCCCGGAAGTCGTCGAGGCCCGCGAGGCCGGCGGGTCTGGGATCGACGAACGCGCCGATCGCGCTGACCACGAAGCGGGCCGTCACCTCCCCTGCGGGCGTCCGCAGGCGCCAGAGCCCGGCGTCCTCGTCCCAGACGCGCGCGGTGACCTCGGTGCGCAGGCGGACGTGGCGGCGCACGCCGTACCGGTCGGCGAGCCGGTCGATGTACTCCTTGACCTCGGAGCCCGGCGCGAACACCCGGCTCCAGCGCGGGTTGAGGGCGTAGCTGAACTGGTACGCCTGCGCGGGCACGTCCACGCCGATCCCGGGGTAGACGTTGTCGCGCCACGTCCCGCCGATGTCCCCGGCGCGCTCCAGGACCACGAAGTCGTCGATCCCGGCGCGCAGGAGCGCGATCCCCATGCCGATCCCGCTCAGTCCGGCCCCGATGATCGCGACCTCGGCGTCCGGCATGGGCACCTCCTGCTATTGGAGTACCTGTCGAATATACATCCGGAGGTCCACCGCGCCAGGTGTCGTCAGGTACACCCTCCGTCCGGGTTCTCGGCCCCGTGCCGCCGGGTCCGGCGACCGGCAGTGTTGATCACGTTCGGCAGACGACCCTCCAGGAGGAACCCATGTCGCGGATCTCCCTCACCGCCTCGCTCGCCTCGGCCACCGCCCTGATCGCCGGGGCGGCCCTCGCCGCCGCCCCGGCGGCGAGCGCGGCCCCGTCCGAGGGCCCGCACGGGCTGGACCGGAAGGTGCGGGCGGCCGCCGGCCGGCTCGTCGCCGACGGCGCGCCCGGCGTGATCGTGATGACGCGCCGCGGCGGGCGCGTCTCGCACGTCACCGCGGGCGTGTCCGACAAGGCCACCGGCGCCCCGATGGACCACCGGCTGCTGTTCCGGATCGCGAGCGTGACCAAGTCGTTCACCTCGACGGTCGTGCTCCAGCTCGCCGCCGAGCGCCGGCTCTCGCTGGACGACACCGTGGAGACGTGGCTCCCGGGCGTCGTCGCGGGCAACGGCAACGACGGATCGAAGATCACCATCCGGCAGCTGCTCGCGCAGACCAGCGGCCTCAACGACTACACGCCCGATCCGCGGGTGATGACCGACCCCGCGCGGGCCTGGACGCCGGCGGAGCTCATCGCGATCGCGATGGAGAAGCCGCCGCAGTACGCGCCCGGGACGAGCTGGAACTACTCCAACACCAACTACATCCTGGCCGGAATGGTCATCGAGAAGGCGACCGGGCGCTCGGTGGGCGCCGAGTTCCGGAAGCGCGTCTTCGAGCCGCTGCGGCTGCGGAACACGTCCTACCCGACGACCGACTCCTCGTTCCCCGGCCGCTACGTGCACGGGTACTACTACGACTACGGGGACGTGAGCACGCTCATCAGTCCGTCCAGCGCGAGGACGTCCGGGGGCATCGTCAGCACGGTCGACGACGTGGCCCGCTTCCACCGCGCCCTGTTCACCGGCAGGCTGCTGCCGCCGAAGCAGATGCGCGAGATGCGGACCGTCCGGCCGGTCAACGACGACGGGGTCGTGGAGGACTACGGCCTCGGCGTCGCCCGCGTCAAGTTCTCCTGCGGGTACGCGTGGGGCCACGACGGCGGCTTCCCCGGATACCGGACCTGGACCTACACCAGCGCCGACGGACGCAGCCAGGCCGTCATCACCTACAACGAGTCCAAGCTGGAGTACGACAAGACCTTCCGGGCCGACCTCGCCAAGGCCGCCGACACCGCCTTCTGCGCCTGATCCCGGTGCTGGTGCGCGGGCTCGCTTATAAGCGGATGAGCAGTGGTCGCGGGCTTTTGTTCCTCCGCCCTACAGAAGAAGGGTGCGCGCGGTGCGTACGGTCGGGGCGTCCCGCCGCGCAGCCGGGCACGCGGGCCAGACGGAGGTGTGCCGATGAACCGAGCCCTCGCATCGGGCGTTCCCGCCGAGCGCGCCGCGCCTCTCCCGCCGCGGCTCGCCGAGCTGATCCGGCCGGAGCTGCCGAGCCTCGCCGAGGAGATCGTCGCCGAGATCCGCCGCGCCATCCCCGAGTACGCCCGGCCGCTCGACGGCCCCTACGGCCACGTGCTGCGGCTCGGGGTCGAGCGCAGCCTGGCCGCGTTCACCGAGCGGATCGCGTCGCCCGCCGGGGCGGCGGCCGGCGACGACCCGGCCGGGACGGCGCGGATGCTCGGCCAGTACGAGGCGCACGAGGGGCGCAGCATGGACAGCCTCCAGGCCGCGTACCGGATCGGCGGGCAGGTCGCCTGGCGCCGCGTCATGAAGGTCGCGCCGCGCCACGACATCTCGTCGGCCGTGCTGTCGCGGCTGGCCGACGCGCTGCTGGCCTACATGGACGAGCTGGCCGCGCAGTCGCTCGACGGCCACCGGAACGCCAGGGCGCGTCCCATCCGCGCGCTGGACGAGCGGGGCCGGCGGCTGCTGCGCCTCCTCCTCGCCGTCCCCGGCCCGGACGGCGCCGAGCCCGCCACGGCCGCCGACCTCAAGGAGGCGGCCGACGGGGCGGGGTGGCCGCTTCCGGACCAGGTCACGCTGGTCGCCGTCGAGCCGGACGCCCCCTGCGTCTGGACGGCGCTGGACGAGGACGTCCTCGCCGAGCTGGAGTGCCCGGAGCCGCACCTGCTCCTGCCCGGCCCGTTCACCCCAGAGCGCCGCGCGATGCTGGACGAGGCGCTCCCGGGCCGCCGCATCGCGGTCGGCGTCGCGATGCCGGCCCGCCAGGCCGCGGACTCCCTGCGCTGGGCGCGGCAGGCGCTCGGCCTCGCACTCGACGGCGTCCTCGACGGGCCGGTGACGCTGTGCGAGGAGAACCTCGTCGCGCTGTGGCTGCTGTCGGATCCCGCGCTGGTCGAGCAGCTCACCCGGCGCCGCCTCGGCATCCTGGACGGCATGACCCCGGGCCGGCGGGACCGGCTGACCGAGACGCTGCGGACCTGGCTCGTCACCCGCGGCACCGCCGCCGAGATCGCCGAGCGGCTGCACATCCACCCCCAGACCGTCCGGTACCGGATGCGCAAGATCGAGCAGTCCCTCGGGGACGCGCTGGCCGACCCGGAGGCCCGGTTCGGCATCGAGGTCGCGCTCCGCGCCGCCCACCTGCGGTCGCGCCGCGCCGCCCCCGTCCCCGCCCCCGTCCCCGCCCCGCACCGGCCGGCGGCGGGGCGCCGCACGCCCGCCCGCCCGCGCGGTCTCCGGCATTTGCGATGATCTGGGGGTGACCGTTACGAAGCGGACCCGTCTCCGCCTGATCGGCGCGGCGGGCCCCGCCGTCGGCACGCTCGTCCTCAGCACGCTCGCCCTCGGCGCGTGCGGCACCGCCGCCGTGCCCGGCGCCGGGCGCGACGCGGGACCCGCCGCGACGCCGGCGCCTCCCACCCCTCTCGTGGTGGCGACGCGCTCGTCGCCGCCCCCGCCTCCCTGCACGCCGGAGGGCATCGCCGTCTCGATGAACGAGCCGGACGCCGCCATGGGCCTGCGCGCGGCGCGGGTCGAGCTGCGCAACTGCGGGCAGCGCCCGTACCGGCTGAACGGCTACCCGGCGCTGCGCGTCCTCGACGACAGGCGGCAGCCGTTCAACGTCACGGCCGTGCGCGGCACGAGGCAGGTCGAGGACGCCGGGCCGAAGCCGCTGACGATCCGTCCGGGCCGCACGGCCGAGTTCGTGATCGTCTGGCGGAACACGGTCACCGAGGCGGACACGGTGGCGGTGGCCGGCACGTACCTCGAGGTCCGCCCGGCGCCCGGGCGGCCCGTCGTGATCGTCCCGGCCGACGGGCCGATCGACCTCGGCAACACGGGCCGCCTGGAGGGGACCGCCTGGCGGCTCCCGACCCGGTGACTCAGCGGGGCGGCGCCTGGATCCTGCCGATGCCGAGGGTGTTCTGCGCGGGCATCAGCCCGGTCTCCAGCACCTTCACCAGGATCGGCATCGTGAGCTGCGCCAGCCGGTCGGCCTTGGCGGCGCCGAGCGTCCGCCACGGCCCGTAGGCGAGGTCGTCGGTCGTCCGCTCGACGTCGTCGCGCAGCTCGCGCCCCCGGCCGGTCGCGGCGCCGTCCGCGTCGACGAGCCCGCGGGACGCGAGGCGGTCGCGGGCGGCGGCCCACTCCTCGCCGGTCCAGCCGCGGCTCGCGAACGTCTCCGGGGACGCGGCCCCGACGGCGGCGAACGACACCAGCGCCTCGACCGGGTCGAGCCCGCGGGTGAGGAGCGCGGCGACGTGGCCGTCCCCGCGCTGCTCGCGAAGGATTCCGATGGCGTGCCACAGGACGAGGTGCGGCTCGTCCGGCCAGGGCAGGCCGGCGTTGGCGGCGGCGATCGGGCGGCCGGCGGTGCTCGCGGCCTCGGCGGCGGCGCGGGCCAGTTCGGCGGCCTCGGCCAGGTCCGGGCTCCCGGCACCGTCGCCGAGAAGCGTCCGGTACATGCGGTCGACGGCGCGCAGGCGGGCCTCCAGGACGCGGTCGGGCGGCGCGACCGTCCAGGCGGCGGGGACGTGCTCGGCCACCATGCGCGGGCTGAAGCTGTAGAAGGCGGCCGACACGGCCTCGCTCCCCGCGGCGCCGAGCGGCGCGGCGCGCCACGCGAAGTAGCTCGGCCAGCGCGTCTCCACGTCGTAGCCGAGCCCCCGCGCCTCGGCGAAGACCTCCGGGGAGTACCAGAACAGGGCGTGGAGGGGTTCGAGCTGGTGCCACATCTGCCGTGCGAGGCCGGGGTCCTCCGCCATCACGCGGTCCTCTCTCTCGGGATCACCTCCACTCTATCTTGACATTGCCTAGATGTCGCTCCCGGCCCTGCCCGGCCGCCCACCTACCGGGAGGCGCGCTGACCTGGGACGGCGGCACGGACGGCGCACCGCCCGGACGGAACGGCGGCGCCGCGCGCCGCGTGCGCGGCGCGAGCGGCAGGACGGCGGGCAGCGCCATCCC